>CAZGVA010000001.1:0-44548 GCA_964528765.1 Candidatus Woesearchaeota archaeon
AGTCTGAGCATTAATTGCAATGCTTCCAGTATTATTTCCATTACTGATTGTTGTGCTATCCCAACTGTATGCTTCTGAGTTGTCAAAGTTTGCTAGCCATTGTGTGTTTGTGTTATTTGTAATGTTTCCAGTTCCGGAATCCAATGTTCCATTAATCGTTAAGGAATCTACATAAAGTGTTGATGAGTCAGTGATGTTTAATGTATCTCCAAGTCTAAACGTAAATCCATTAAACCATACTTCCTCTTCAATTGTAATTGTCTTATTGTATGTCTTATAATTTGTTACAATGTCTTTCTGGACATCTACCCATTTTAGAATTAGATTACTTGGTGAATAACTTGTTGCAGATAATAAATTTGGTGCTCCCACTTCATCACTAACATTTGCTAGATAACTAGCAGAGGCTCCCTGTAATGTTGTTATGGTTTGACCATTATGTCCATATAAATAATCTACTGAAATTATTCCAGACTGACTAGTATTTCCCATAGTCAAAATAAGATTATTTTCAGTTATGTAGAATAAATCAACGCTACCTACACCACTTAACTCATTGATAATCGTCATGTTTGTTTTCATCTCAAGATTTCGCTGACCTTCTGTTGCATCTACTTCAACATTGTAAAAGGAGTTATTTCCGTCCCAGTTTGAACTTGAACTCGAACCCCAATTTACAGCTACATTATCATCTACAAATCGCTTAGAAGTCGCAGTTCCATCATTGTGGGTGAATGTTCCTGAATTATTAAAGTTTCCAGAAATTGTTGTTGTTCCGTTTGTTGCAATGTATGTTCCGGATAAAATAGTCAAGCTTCCCAGATAGTGGCTTCCAGTTTCATCTCCATCGCCAAATGTTCCACCATTAACAATCAAATCACCATTAATATTAACTACTTCATCTTCATGAGTGGATGAGGATTTGAAGTAGCCGCTAGTTATATTCATATCATTTGCAGTTATATTATCTCGCCATACAGTATTACTTTCAATAATTACGTTGTTGAAGGAATTTTCTTCATCCAAATTACCATCAATAGCAACCCAGTCCTCTAAATGATCAAATACAACCGTTCCAGAATTATTGTAAAATGTTCCTTCATTATTCCAAGCAAGATTGTCAACACTTTCTTTACTCGTGATTGTTGTTGTTTCATATGTTGCATTGTAAACTCCACCTGAGTTGATTGTTAGTGAACCAAAGTAGTAGCTCTCATTATATGTGTCTGTTGTATCTTTCCTAATTTCTCCACCATCTTCAATTACAACATCTCCAGAAACATTCAAATTTCTTTGTGTTGGCACTACTAATCCCTCAACAACAGTTAGATTTCCTTCAATGCGCATTCCTTCAGGATTTGAATTTCCAAAGTAAGGCATTTGCAATGTTGCTCCAGACATATCAACAATAACATTATACAGTGGATCTGCACAAGCTCTAATCCGCATGCCAGTATCACTCGCAAATACAAATGTTCCATTATTGTGTGTGACAGTTCCAGATGTACATTCCAAATCATTTGAAACAGTGGTGTTTGTTATTGTTGTGTTTCCAGAAGTTGCATCGTATTCTCCGCCGGAGTTGATTGTTAATGAACCAAATGACTGTGAATAATTACCAATATTAGCGGTAATAACATCAAGAGTTCCCGTTACAATAACATCGCCAGTTACAGTTAAAGCATGTATATTTATTTCATACGTTCCAGAAGAGATGATTAGATTATTATCGATTGTATACGCTGCTCCTGCGCTGCCCCATGAATTTTCAATTACGCCACCCGTGGCTATTTCTAAATCATAAATATTTCCCGTATTTCCATTTGGATCTATTTTTGTAGGATTTATAGTGGTTATATTAATAAGCCCGTCATTTGCATTTAATATTCCATCATGGATAAATGCATATCCGCTACTTGCTTCATTAGATATAATTGTTGTTTGATTGGTTGCTTCGTATGTTCCTGTAGAATAAATTCGAACTGAACCAAATTCTTGATTTCCACCAAGACTTGCATTCAGAATTCCACTTATTTCTGCATCTGCTGTTCCGTTAATTGAATAAACATCTGTTGAAACCGTAACATCTTCATTTACAGTTACATTATAACAAGTTAAATTAGCAGTTAGAGTTGTGTTTACTGCAAATGTACAATTTCCGGGAGTTGGTCCGCCAGAGAAAATCCACATTCCATCTGGAACATTATTACCATAATCCACACCATCATATACATAGATTATATCGGTTCCAGTGTTGTTTCCATAGCTGACATTTGCATAGTTGAATGTTTCTGTGATTGCTGAAGCGTTGATTTTCCAGTAATTTGATCCGGAAATTGTTGCATAATCAGTTAAATTACCTTCAACATTAACTGCTCCCGTACTTGTTCCAAAACCTGTTGCTAAAGTTGATGTAAAATTGAAAACTGCGCCCGGATCAACATTTAGTGTTCCAGTAACGGTGATATAACTTACTTGAATATTATTATCACTAGTATTTACTTCATCACCTGATCCAATAGATAAATATCCATTAACGGTTGCATCTCCAGAAAAACGAGTTTTAGTTGATACAATAAGATAGGGATATGTGCTGGCAGGTATTGGTTCTAAACTCTGCCAATAAAATATATATTGATCTGCAAGAGTTGCTCCACCATCATTAAATGTTCCTGGATTATTCAATCTAAAGACTGTTGAAGCATCTCGATTAAATGTTCCTGACCCCACCGTCAAATTTCCGTCGAGAGTAATTTGCTCAGCAGTATCTCCTGAAATAACAAATGGATCTAAAGTTGTTGTTTTTCCAGAAGCCGCGGTTTCTAAACTATACATATCCAAATTTCCTAAGTAAGTGAAGTTTCCATCGCCAGTCATATTTACAATTGATGTTCCTTTGGTGAATGCGCCACTACTTGCCCAGATTGTTGAAGCACTTGCATTTCCCGTATTTGAGCCAATTGAATCTGCAACGTCTGTTCCAGTTCCTTCATCAAATTGCCAGCAAGATACTAAATTAGTTTGACTCAGATCTACACATGTTTCAAACATATTTGCTCGGATATCTGCTTCTGAAAGAGCTGCATCATATATAGAAACTCTTCCGATTTCTCCATCCCAATAACTAGTAAAATCTCCTGCTGTAAATAACGAGCCAATTGTAAAATCATTTGTAGATGCGATAGACCCACTAACCTCACTAGATGCTACAATTTTTCCATCAATATACAATAATAAATTAGCGCCATCATAAGTTCCAACTGCATTATGCCATTTTCCATCATTAACATCTTCTGGACTCATTGCACTTGTTGATGGACCATTATCAATTGTAATTCTTACATTTCCATTACTCATATACATTCTATATCCTGTCGCAGTTCCAGTTGCTCTACTAATTAAACCATAAGTAGTATCCATTGTTGACGCAGTTGTTTTAAACCATACATCAAAAGTTCCAGCTGTTGTTATTTCTAATGAATTATCCTCACTACAATTAACATTTTTAGTTCCATCCAGATCTAAAGCACTCTTTCCAATTAATCCACCTGAAGATTGCCAGTTTTCTTCAACTTCAATTATTGCAGTTCCACCATCAAGTTCTGCGCCTGTTGCTATTATGATATTATCAATATCCTGACTACGTCCTTCTAAATCATATACTCCCGAACCAATAATCAAAGTATTAGCTAAATTAGAAGTAAATGATCTACTTGAAGTGAAAGTTCCACCATTAAAGAAAATAACTTCTTTTGTAGGTGTATTCAAATCATTGTTTCCACTTCCAGTCATAATTATTTTTGTTGTGCTTTCCCCAGTCCATCCTGTTCCATCATAATCAACAAGATCTGCAAATATTATTGAGTCTGTTGAGTCAATTGCTCCATCAATATTTAAAGTCCCATCAAACTCTGCTCTTTGGCCATTCAAGTCTAATGTATCATCTGCTGAAACGGTAAATGCATCAAATTCACAGTCACCATCAAGGGTGATTGTTACACTATTTCCGCTTGTTGAAGTAACATCATCTTGGAAGTCAAGCCATTTTAGAATTGTTGAAGTTGTAAAATGATAATATGGTTCATCTGAAACAATTCCGGGATATAATTGACTAGCTCCTTGAAGACGGCTATTTACCGTTGTCTGCCACCCACCGGTCAGAGTTCCTTGTGAAGACGAATTTCCAAGAGTTAGAGTACTATATAATCTAATTACATCATTTGCTGGATTAGCTAGGGATGACCTAACAATAATTGGTACGTGAAGATCTAACTTATCAGTACCGGACACAGTTATGTTATAGAATTCAGATTCAGAAGAGCCAAGTATATTCATAGCAACCGTGTCACTTGCGAAGTCAACGGTTCCATCATTATGTATGAATGTTCCATCATTGTCAAAGTCACCTGAAAGAGTTGTAGTTGCACTTGTAGCTGAATAAGTTCCACTTTCATTTATTAAAATTGAATTAAAACTTTGGTTTCCACCGAGACTTGCATTAAGAGTTCCATTAATACTTGCTTCGCCAGATGCTGTAATATTATATTCATCTGTATCTAATGTAATTCCTTCATCTACAATTAATTCAGTACAAACAAGATTTGCAGTAAGAGTAACTATTGGTGCTGTATCAAATACGCAACCCTGTGCAATAACAACTGTATCTGAAGCATCTGATCCATTAACTAAACCATCGAAAGGTGTTACTGTGCAATTCCAATTATCTGCATTTGTTAAATTATCTCTTGCAAGTATATGTGAATCTGCAGATTGTTCAATTGTAAGATTCAACACATCATCTTTATACCATTGGAAAATGTAATTTTCCGGATCACTTTCTGCATCTGACCATCCCGCGACAGTACATGTTAAATCATTATCGGTTGTTGGTGAATCGGGTGTAACATCCACACCTGAAATTGTTGGAGCAACATTACCTTCACCAAGACTGTAATTTGTAAACTGACTCACATTGAAATAAAATGTTTCAGCTGTATCGTTATACGCATCACTACAATATTCAGATGTACACGTAATATTATTTCTAAATGCAACTGGTACTTTATAACCACTAATTCCATATAAAGTTAGATTAGCACTTTGATTTAATCCTTGGAAGCTATCTGAATCAACATCAATTAAGTTTTCAGATATTGTTATTCCATTATCGAGTCCAAGTGTTCCAGATTCAGTTACAGAAAGATCTGTTGAGTTCCAGACTACTTGTCCTAAAGAGTTATTGTATATAAGTGAGTTAAGGTAACTTCCACCTGTATCATCTAAAATAATATTTGCAGTTGCAGTAATATTATTATTTACGATAATATTATTGTGCGAGCTATCTGTTAAATACACAGAGTAATCGAATTGATTTGTAAAATTATTGTTTCTCAAGATGTGATGATCTGCATCGTCAAAGACTATTGCGTGATCATTTGATGCTTCACTATACACTCGATTATTTTCAAGAATACTACGATCTGTATTCATCAGTAATATTGCCCAAGATGCTCCAGTAATATTATTATTGTATACCCAATTATTAAGTGTGTCTGATGCATACAATTGAAATGCGTAAGATCCATCACTATGAAAATCGTTGTTAGTCCAATTACAACGATTACAATTTCTAGCGTACACTGATCGATCATCCTTTGTATATATTGTATTACTATCTGCTACTAAATCATCTGCACCGTATGTCCAAATTCCAATACTTCCGCCACTGCCATCAAGAGTTATTATGCAATTTTGTATCTGCGTATTATATGGTGTACCTCTTACATATATTCCATATTCACTGGTTGATCCAGAAAGAGTAATATTTGTAGTATTAATTAAGGTATTATCGTAAGCACTACCATACACTTGAATACCAAAATCACTATCTGATCCAGTTAAATTAATGTTACAATTTTTAATCTCTACATTTTCGGCTAATACATCAATTCCATAATCGCCAGTTCCTTGGATTGTATAGCCATCACAGTCAAATACAACATTTGCTGCAGTTATTCTTACGATGTAATCATCAGTACATCCAGTAATATTATAAGCTAAAGTATATGTTCCCGATTCATTAATACCCATTCCGCAAGCACTAATTGTTCGTGTTGAACTATTTATCCAACTTGAGTTATCAATTCCATCTGTAGCTAAACAAGATAGAGTCCAATTTGATCCGGGATGTGTATCTGCACTAGATATATTATATATATTCTTTTCAATACCTTGTGTGAATGTTCCAACTTCACCCGTTAAGTTTAATGTATCATTCATATACAACTGGTAATAGTACGTTACATCTTCAGCATCGCCATCTGTCGCATTACAATATCCCATTAAACGCGAACGATCGAATGGATCAACCGGCGTAATATTTGCTGAAATTATAACTGGTGCTAAATTAAATTGTAAACTATAATTTGTAAATTCAGATACATTGAAGTAGTAATTTCCACTGCCAGTTTCAGTTACAGCTGAACAATATGCACCACAATCAACTTCATTTCTCAAAGTAGTTGGTGTTTGTCCTGCTTCTAATCCATAGAACGTTAAATTGGCTGATTGGTTTAATCCTTGGAATGATGTTGAATCTACATCAATCATATTTTCAGAAATTGTAATTCCATTATCTAAACCAACTATTCCAGATTCCAAAACAGTTAGATTTGTTGAGTTCCAGATAACTTGTCCTTGTGAGTTGTTGTATATCAATAAATTAGATACACCTACGCCACTTGCATCATCGATTGTGTACGCAGACGATGCCGAAATATTATTATTTAATAATATATTTTCAGAAGAATCCCCAACAAATGTTAATACAACACTTAAACCACTAAGATTATTATTTGATATTATATTTAGATCTGCAGTATTCACTTGCATAGCTTGAGCACCAGGTGTTGAAATCTTATTATTATCGACGATATTTGAATCGCTACTCAGCACAACAGTATATGAACCCGTTGCATAAAGGTCATTATCTTTCAATAAATTATTTGGCCCACTATTAAATTGAGTAACCTCGCCACTTGCAGATAAATTATTATTTGTAATATTATTATCATTTGAGTTAGATGTAACATAAATTCCATAATGACTTACAACATTAACCAAATTATTATTCATTATATTGTAATCTGAACTTGTTAAGTAAATTCCATACCGATCTTTAACTTCAATCACATTATCATCAATTATATTGGAATCTGAATCCGTCATGTAAATTCCAAAATCATCTCCTGTTGTGTTGATTATGTTAGATGTAAAGTTGTTGTAATCCGAACTAGATATGTAAACTGCTTCATCATCTCCTGCTTTAATATAATTATTTGTAAAAACACTTCGAGAAGTAGTGCCAGTAAGATAAACAGCTCGAGATCCACTAACAGTAATATTATTATCCCATACACTATTGTTTTCAGAATCTCCAGTTCTAATAGCAACTGCCCCCGTTGCGGCAGTTATATCATTATTATGTATATTTGAATTATCTGGACCATACCCCCAAACATGATCTAAATCAATTGCGTATTGGCCATCAACAGTAATATTATTATAAGATATATTTAGATTGTTCATTCCACCCAAAGCAACTATTGCCTGATCATCTTTTACATAAATTGTATTATTATATATTACACTACTAGTTGTCCACACGTAAATTCCATAATCTGAATCACTACCCGTTAAAGAAATATTGCAGTTTCTGACAGTTATATTGCCCGCAGTCAGCATAATTGCTCTATCCCCAGTTCCTTGAATCGTGTGTCCATCACAATCAAATACAACATCACTTGCTGTTATGTTGATTATGTAGTCGTTGGTACAATCCATAATATTTGCTTGTAAGGTTTTTGACGCAGTGATTTCTTGACTACATGTGTCTCCAACAGAATAATTTGTAAATTCTGAAACATTAAAATAATATGTTCCTCCACCAACATTAGTTATTTCACTACAATAATCTCCACAATCGGCATAGTTTCTTAATGGCATTGGATGTATAATTCCAGAAACATCATAGAAAGTCAGGTTAGCAGATTGATTTAGTCCTTGGAATGATGTTGAATCTACATCAATCATGTTTGATGTAATTGTAATTCCATTATCAATTCCGAGTGTTCCTGACTCAGTTACATTTAGATTTGTTGAATTCCAGACTATTTGACCTTGGGAATTGTTGTAAATTAAAGTATTGTTATAACTAATTCCACTATCATCCAATATAACATTTGGTGTTGCAGCAGTTATATTATTATTTAATAATATATTAGATCCGGCAGGCGAAACTAAAGAAATTCCCGAATAAGAATCAGCAGTTATAATATTATTTTGTAGTAGGTTATTATGCGCACCATTTATTGTAATTGCTTTATTATTTGCAGTTATATTGTTGTTAGTAATGATATTATCATCACCACTAATCTGTAACCCGTAGCTACCTGATATAGCTACGGCAATGTTGTCTGTAACTATGTTACTTGAGCTTGAACTAAGACGGATTGAATTGTATTCGGCAGCAGTTACATTATTGCTTATTATTCGATTATTTGTGCTACTGCTCGCCAGAGATATTCCTTCCCGATTTAGAACTACTATATAATTATTTGTAATGTTATTATAGGTGGACCCTGTTAGATAAACACCATAATAATCCTCGACCTCAATCAAATTATTATCAATTGTGTTGTGATCTGAAGCAGTCATATATATACCATAATCCATTGTAGAACCCGTTACATTAATTATATTATTTTGTAAAATGTTGTTTTCAGAACTTAACTCAATATAAACTGCAGATCCACCAACAGCAGTAATATTATTATTTGAAACATTGTTGTCTGAACTCGTACGTAATCTAATTCCATACTCATTAGTTACATCCAGTTGATTATCTGTTACGGTGTTATTATTACAACCATCATAAAAATAAAGTGCATACTCATCTGTCGATGTAAAAACATTATTTGATATTGTGTTATCAATGCTGTCTGGATATAATAACATAACTCTTTCGCCAGTAGCGGTATTGTTTATAATATCATTATTATTACTTGTAGCTAACTTAATTGCCCAATGATGATCAACATAAACAGTATTATTATATATTGATCCATTGTCTGCTGTATCATATAAAATTCCATAATCCTTACCCGTTCCATTCAATGAAACATTACAATTCTGCACTGTAACACCCGACGCATTAACATATATTCCATAACTTTCATTTCCTTGGATTGTGTATCCTGCGCAATCAAATACGACATCTGCTGTTGTGATATTGATTATATAATCAACCGTACAATCCATTATGTCTTCTTCTAAATCGGTTGATTCAGTAATTTCAGTATTACATAAGCTAAATTCTTCAAATGACCACATTCCCTCAGGCACATTATTACCATAATCAATTCCACCCATAACTGTAATTATATCTTCTCCAGTGTTATTTCCATAGCTGACGTTTGCGTAAGTAAAGTTCTCAGCCATTGCTGAAGAATTGATCATCCAAGATACGCCAGTTCCAGTTACATGAGCATAATCGGATTCATTTCCAACGATATTTACCTCACCCGTAAATCCACTTGTATCACTAAATCCCCTTATATGTGTGAAGTTAAGCATCGATTCCGGTCCTAAATTAAATACTCCCGTGCCTGAGATTTCACTTGTTACAGTTAAATCATATGTATTTGAATAAAATGTATCGCTACTTCCAAGACTTAATGTTTCCGTAATAATATCGCCACTTGCGTAAGATGTATCGTTTTGAACTCTTAATAATTGATAGGTTGATCCAGTAATATTTACACCATTATAGTAATCTCCGTAGTAGATATTTCCGAAAGTTGATCCACCATCAATTGGAGCTTCTTCAAAGAAATTGAATCCCTCATTTATAGAGTCAACTAAACTTCCAGTATCTGTTTGAAGTGTTCCGGTAAGATTAATTCTACCCCAAGTAGTTCCAATAACATCTAAGGTTGTTGTCTTTCCGGGTTGAGCTGCAGATAAATTATAAAACTGTAACGTATTATCTACTGCAAAATATATGGTTCCATCGCCAGTCATGTTTACAGTAGATGTTTCTGATGTGAATGTTCCTGCGCCTGCCCAGACTGTATCGGCTGTTGCTGTTCCATCATTACTTCCAATTGCGTCTGCTACATCTGTTCCAGTTCCTTCATCAAATTGCCAGCAAGAAACTAGTTCGGACGGGTTGCTCATTGAGGTACATGGTTCAAACATATTAGCTCGGATTTCCGATTCTACTAAAGTTGTGTTATATATGGAAACTCTTCCGATTTGAGAGATTAAATTAAGCCCGATTCTAAAATCAACTGCTGCGCCATTATTTCCTGCTAAAGCAGTTTCATTTCCATCTAGCTTTCCATCAACATAAATTTGCTGATCATTGTTTTCCTCAAATACCCAAACAATATGGTGCCATTTTCCATCAGATACATTTGTTGTTCCCGTAACATTACTACTTGTTCCTGAAATAATCTTACCCATAGCAGTGCTATCAACAATATGTAATCCATATCCGTAGTTGCTTTTCCAAACAATATCTCCTGTGGTGTCTAATGTTTTAACCCACGCATCTATTGTTATATCATCACCTAACAGTAAGGTATCGGGAGTTCCCATATTTACATAAGGTCCATCCAAATCCAAAGCGCTCTTTCCAATCAATCCGCCTGAAGATTGCCAGTTTTCTGAAACAGAAATTGTTGACTCACCTGCAGTAATCATTCCGTCTGTTGCAATTGTTAAATTGCTTACATATATTGACTGATCCGAACCAGTATGCAAACGTCTAACACCAATAATCAGATTATGCACATCATCCAATGTTGAAGTTAATGTATATATATTCGCACCGCCACCATTCAATAAAACATTATCAAATTCTCCAGTTCCAGCCGAATTTATATCAAGTGACGGATTACCCGCTGAAATAAGAATAAGACTTGCATTAGCTAAATGGGACGTCGCATCCAAATCAATTGTATTATTAACAAACACTAAGGCATTTTGTGCATCAAAAGTTCCATCACTATTAAGTGTTCCACCGAACTCAGCTCGCTGTCCATTCAATTCTAATGTATCTCCACTTGTAACTGTAAATCCGTCGAACTCACAATCTCCGTCTAATCTTACTAATGTAGTATCTCCACCAGTCTCTAAGGCTGTTTGATAATCTATCCACTTAAACGCAATAGTTCCAACAGTAGTTGTAAGTCCGCCAGTGGTAGATATTATTCCGGGTTCGATTTGTGATTCTCCATAGATTCTAAATTCATTTTCTCCTGTCCAAAATTCACTTGTACCATTTACTTCTGCGCCTGCTTTCAAAGTAAGTGTATTTTCATTAACCCTATTAACTAATCCATCATTCAAAGTAAGAGCGTTCTCAATAGTTACGCCTTCATATATCCAATATGAACCAGAAGATATTGGTTGCATAATTACATCATAAAATATTGCATCGTTAGCATATATTTTTGCTGTAGCAGTAGCACCATCAAATAAAACTGTTCCATTGTTATGTGTAAAAGTTCCATCATTATCAAAAGCAATTCCTGAATTTGTAATTATTGTTGTTCCGTTTGTAGCGTTGTAAACTCCACCAGAGTTGATGGTTAGTGAACCAAAGCTTATACTGACGTAGTCTTGTACGCCCGAACCTCCACCATACATTGCGCCATCATAAATTACAACATTTCCAGCAACACTCAGTAATTTCCCTCCGGTGCTAGAACCTACGTCTCCAGATAATAAATGCAAGTCTCCATCCAAACCGGCACCATTTACAATCCTGAAGTAATTTCCGTCACCTATACTAATGTTTAAATTATTGTATCCCGTTCCTGCTGTTGCTAAATCTGCTTCAATAGTTGAGTCTTGAGCCGAAATAATTACGGTTCCACCGTTTCCATAATAAGTTCCATCATCATTAATTGCATAACTACCCCATTCACCCGTTACATTCATACTTTCAGGTGTTCCATCAAAAGTTCCTGCATTATACATTCCATCATGCATTATGATTCCACCACTGGATGCATTGAATATTCCATAATTTACCAAATTTCCAGTTATATTTGTTGTTCCCGTTGTAGCGTTGTAAACTCCGCTAGAGTTGATTGTGAGCGAACCGAAAGATATATCTGCAGTAGTTCCATCAAGAGTTCCGTCTACGACAGCATCGCCAATTACAGTTAAATCGAATCCGTAACAATCTAATTTTCCCGAACTTATAGTTAAATTACCTGGAATATATGTATTTTCATCAAAAATTGTTGCAGTATAAAGCGGATCAGTTAAATTGATAATCACATTCCATGGATAAAAACTACTACTAGGTGTTAAATCAATTAATGTGCTTTCGTCAGTTTTTATTATAAATGTTGCAGTATTCGAACCAAAACCGCCATCTAAATCTACTGCGTAATTTGAATATTCACTAGTAATATTAATATTAGCGTCATTTGGAGAAAAGATTGATCCTGATGCCGAATCGATTGCACCAAAAACGTGATCAACAGTATCTCCTTGCGCATCAAATTCACCGTTATCCTGTACCTGTAACAAACCCGTTACAATTATTGGATTATTATTAGTATCTAAATCACCATCGTCAATGATTAAATTATTTGAAACGGTTAATGGTGCTTGTAAATCAAAATCATAAGTGGCACTATCCATATCAACTTCTAAATTATATGGATTTCCTGAATTACATTCAAAATCAATATTAGTTGCAGGTGATTGTACCATAAACTTTCCAGAATTTGCATTAAAGTCTCCGTCGCAATCTATTGCATAACCTACAACACATCCGATTGGTTCTGCGGTAGTACATTCATCAGATATTGTTGTTGTTCCGCTTGTAGCATCGTATGTTCCGCCAGATTTTATTGTTAAAGAGCCAAAAGAGTGGTCGCTTGTGTTTCCATATACGATTCCATCATCAATAAAAACATCTCCCGAAGCACTCATTGAGTCAAGTAAAACCAGTCCTGTTCCTGTTCCAGTATTTGTAATTTCAGTGTTGTTTATTATAGCTCCACCAAAAATTGCTGTTTGGTTAATTGCACTTGTGAAATTTAATGTGGATTCATCGCCATTGAATGTTCCGCCAGTTACCCAAAGTTCAGAGCTCATTGTACCATCATTTGACGTTGAGTGTGAATCTGCAACATCGGTTCCAGTTCCTTCATCAAATTGATACCAACCTTTCAACTCTGTTGTTGAAGATAATTCACTATATTTATCAAACATTAAATCTCTAATCTCAGATTCTGTAAGAATCGAGTCCCAGAAAGAAACTCTTGCGATTTTTCCATCAAAAAATTGATCGTTTACATTAGTCCGACTGGCACCAATTGCTGCGCGATTTATATTCCCCCAATTAATTGATGAACTTGGTGTAATTTCTTGTATAATTTTGCCATCAAGATACAATCTAAATAACGTTCCATCCCAAACCATCGCAGTATGATGCCAGACTCCAACAATTGGTACAATTCCCGAAGAACCCCCCGTCTTACCATCTGTACTAACTTTCAACATATTTGGAGTACTACCATCGGATTTAGCAACTTGTATATTGCCCCACTCCGAATCATCTGATGCACCAAGCGATACAATCTCTTGGTGAGCTGTATCATATGCATCTAAATTAAACCAACTTTCAACAGTAAATCCGTCAGATAAGGTCATATCTGCAACTACTGCGTCAATTTCCACGAGTGCGCCTTGATTATCATCAAATGCACTCTTACCAATTAATCCGCCTGAAGATTGCCAGTTTTCTGAGATAGTAATATTAGCAGAATTTGCCTCAAAAATACCTGTATTTGCAATAGTTAAATTACCTGAATAAAATTGTGTACTTGAATCTGAAGTATTCCATGTACCTGAACCAATTATTGTTCTTTTGCGCGCAGTAGCACCTGCTGAATTAATTTTATGCGTTCCATTTTGAATAAATAGTGTTTGACCCGCAATCTGTCCATCTTCAATATCAACATTTCCACCTGCTCCAGATAAGATAATTGTTGGTGGTGTATCTGCAGGACAAGATCCATCTAAATCTGCTCCAGCATTAAAAATAACTAGTGCATCTGTTCCAAAATCAGTAGTGCCTGCCGTATCATAATAACCATCAAATTCTGCGCGGTGATTACTTAGATTTAATGAGTCTCCACTTGAAAGTGTGAAAGCATCAAATTCACAATCTCCCGTTAAATTAATTGTTTTAGCAGTACTCTCCGTAGTTATATCTTGTTGAACATCAACCCATTTCAAATTAATTGTCTGTGGGGAATAAACACCACTCATTAATGCTCTTGGATGTGCTACTTCGCTACTGATTATTACGGGATAACGCTGATTTGCACCTCGAATAGTTGTGACTGCTTGACCCGAATTACCATATAAATAATCTAAGGTAATTGTTCCAGACTGTGAAGCATTACCCATAGTCAGAATTCGATTATCTGACGTAATATAAAATAAATCCGTACCGCCCAAGCCACTTAATTCATTAATGATAGTCATATCTGCCCTCATGTTAAGATTTCTTTGGGCTGCTGTTGCATCAGAAACAACATTATAAAAAGAATTACTACCTGTCCAATCTGATGCTGAATTCAAACCCCAATAGGCATTTCCATCGCCAGCTGTAAGTCGCTTGGATGAAACCGTTCCATCATTATGTGTGAATATTCCACTTATCTCAAAATCAGTGTGAATATTCGTTGTTCCACTTGTAGCTGAATATTCTCCGCCAGCGTTTATTGTTAGGTTTTCAAATGTGTGGTCGCTTGTGTTTCCATATAATATTCCATCATCAATAAAAACATCTCCTGAAGCACTCATTGAATCAAGTAAAATTAATCCAGTTCCAGTTCCAGTGTTTGTAATTTCTGTTCGGTTTAGCATTACTCCGCCAAACATAGCAGTTTGATTGTATGTGCCAGTAAAATTAAATATAGCGTCATCGGCAATCAGTGTTCCTGCAGATGCCCAGACTGTATCTGCACTTGCTGTTCCATCGTTACTTCCAATTGAATCTGTAACATCGGTTCCAGTTCCTTCATCAAATTGCCAGCAAGACACTAGATTTGTTTGACTCATATCTGCACATTTTGCAAACATATTTGCTCGTATTTCTGATACTGAAAGCTCTGCGTCATATATAGAGACTCTTGCAATTGATCCGTTGAAATAGAAACTTCCATCACTTCTACGACCAATAGTAAGCGGATTAGTTGTATCTGTAGATATGTCTTGTTCTTTAAAACCCTCATATTTACCATCAATATATATTTTTGTGGTTGTACCATTATTTGTAAATGCCACATGATGCCATTTATCTATGTCCAACGCAGTAGTACTTACTGCAAGATCTCCAGGAGTTCCATCATATAAATAAACCTGACCGGGATAACCAATACCATCACCTGTATATGTTCCAGAAATACCCAATGCCCAAGTATTGGTGCTTTCATATTTGGAGATTGGATAATTTACTACTTGATGCGAATAGGATGTTGGTTTAAGCCAAGTTTCAACAGTAATTTCATTCATATTAAGACTTGCGTCATTTCCTGCATCGACATATTCATTAGTTTTTGTTAAATCCAAAGCAGACTTTCCAATTAGTCCGCCTGAAGATTGGAAGTTATCTGTAACAGATATATTCGAAGAACGTGCTTGGAGTGTTCCACCCGTGGCAATTGTTAAATTATTTGTTTTTAATCCTTGGTTGTTTGTTGCGTGCGTATCTAAGATACCTGAACCAATAATGACATTTCTATTTGTACTTATGCTATTTGTGCTCAAAGTATATGTTCCATCTTGAACAAATACCGTTTGGCCTGCAAGCTGACCATCCTCAACATCGGTTGTACTTCCTGCTCCAGATAAAATAAATGTTGGTGGCGTATCTGCAGGACAAGCTCCATCTAAATTAATATATCCATCAAATAATACAAGTGCATCTGTTCCAAAATTTGTAGTTCCAGATCCTTGATTGAAAATACCACCAAACCTGACTCGCTGTCCATTTATATCAAATGTTTCATCATTTGAAACCGTAACTGCATCAAACTCGCAATCGCCTTCCAAAGTAATTGTTGCAAGATTTGCAGATCCGCTATCAATGGTTATATCTGATTGGAAATCAACCCATTTAAATTTCCAGTTTGAACCTACGCGGTAATCCCACGTCCAAACACCATTTTCACTATCAATTATTCCTGGATATAGTTGACTTGCACCTTCAATTGTAGCATTATCATTACTGCTAGCTAAAATAAATCCAGTTCCACCAACAGTATTATTTAAGATACCTTGTTGTGAATCATTACCTAAAATTATGCCTGTACCATCATACATTTGAGGTACTCCACTATCTAAATGAAGTAAATTTAAAACGGTAAAATTCTCACGGAATCTCGTATTTGTTCCAGTCTCAATAGTTAAGTTTTCAAAAATTGCTCCATTTGGAGAAATATCCACCGGATTAGCTGTTCCATTAAATACAACATTTCCATTATTATGTACAAACTCACCATTATTATCGAAAACAATTGCGCCGCCACCCGATATGGTGGTATTTTCTGAAGATGCTAAATAGATTCCCGTGCTTTGAATAACTAATGAACCAAAAATTTGATCGCCACCCAGACTTGCATTCAAAGTTCCATTGATTTCGGCATCACCTGTAACTTCATATGAAAATACTGAAGTATTTACAACAATTCCTTCAGAAATATTTAAATCAGTGCATGAAACATTGTCAACTAGTTCAAAACTTTGTACGGGGTTACATTGATCAAGGTCATCTAAACTGTAATTTGTAAATTCAGAGACATTAAATTCATAATCATCCCCGCCCAAATCAGAAATTTCCCCACAATAATCTCCACAAGCTTCATCATTTCTTAATGTGATTGGAAGACTTATTCCAGAAACATCATAGAAAGTTAGATTTGCTGGTTGATTTAGTCCTTGGAAGCTAGCTGAATCAACATCAATTGAGTTTAATGTTATATCAATTCCATTTCCAAGTCCGAGTGTTCCTGCTTCAGTAACATCTAAATCTTCAATATTTTTCCAATTAACTTCTCCATAAGAATTATTATATATAATATTATTAAGATAATCTGACGTTGTGTCATCTTTTATTATATATGATGATGACGCAGTAATATTATTATTTAGGAAAATGTTATCGTAAGTCTGAGTAAAAGAAAGATAAATAGCTTCTGTAGCTGCAGTAATTTCATTATTATAGACATTACACCCTTTGGCATCTGTAACTTGTAGTGCTTTGCTCGTAGTTGCAGTTATTGTATTATAATATATATTGTTATAATCACCATCATTATATATCCGTAATGACATAGAATCTGCACTTATAGTATTGTTATAAACTTCATTGAGATTTGACCGATAATATAAATATATTCCTTCATCGTTTCCCACGCTGACAGTGTTATTTGCAACAATATTTGAGTCAGCATTATTGTGTAACATTATACCTCGATTTAAATCAACCGTAACGGTATTATTTTCAATCAATCCGTTACTTGCGCCCCAATAATATATTCCATAAGATTTACCCGTTCCATTAATGGAAAGGTTACAATTCTTTACAGTAACATTATCTCCAGTTACCCAAAATCCAGTATTTTCGTTTCCTTGGATTGTATGCCCTGCACAGTCGAATACTACGTCTGACGCAGTTATGTTGATTATGTAATCATTAGTACAGTCCATTATGTCTTCACTCAATTCTGTTGATGTTGTGATTTCAGTTCCACATTCTACAGAATTATCAATACTCCAATACATTGCTTCTTCATAAAACTCCTTGTAACTAGTCACGGTACGCAGCGGACTATATGAAGCCTCATTCATGCATCGAAGTGTTACACTACTTCCACCACCTATTTGATTATGAACTAGAAATCTGTTGGCTAAAAAGTTATGATTTTTTTCTACTTCTAAATTATACACAACTTCTTTTTCCTCAACTAAATATTTTTCAGTAATAATTTCCCGAGTTAAATCATAAGATTCTGCATCAACCCCAATAAATACTTTTACCCATTGAATTAATTTAACAAATAAATTGTCTGATTTTACAAAAGTATTCTCGTCAAATATAAATATCGTATCACCGACGCTTAACTCAGATGCATACACAAAATCCTTTTTAAAATCAAGCATATCTCCTACATTAATATTATTTTCTTTTGCAAATCCCGATTTAATTTCCAATACATATCTTGTGCTATTTAAATTCTTATCATATATTTTTCCAGGTAAAGCATTATGCTCCACCGCCAATACAACACCCTCAATATCTATCCAAATAATATCTAGTGAGTGTTTCAAAGTTTTAGTTTGTATTATTACATTGCCAATATCTTGAATCATAAACAAAACACCTTCATCTACCCAAGACTCTCGATCGGTTAATCCTTGAGTTTGTTCTTCTTTTGTATACAACCTATGTGGAGTAACAAGTTTTTCATTTTCTAGAACAATGTCAGTTTCGGTTAAAAATGAGTGGCTTCTAGTTGGTTTAACTGAATAATTATTTGCTTTCAGAAGATAATACTCTTGTGGTGAATACTCAAAAACATGTGTTACTCTATCTTTTTGTATTTTTCCAGTATCTACGTTAAAAGCGAAAATCGTATCATTAACTTTAATATCTTTTATTTTGACATCTCCAAATGTCGTATGCACTAAAGTGTCACCTGTAAGACATACATTATTCTCAATCTGTATCTGAAAATGAAGCTCATCCTCGTTATAATCCCAGCACGAGTCAGGTAGTGATTCATTAGTTGTTGTTGGTCCGCTTGCTGTATCCATTCTCACTTGTATTACACTTTCATTTGTTGCTCCTGCAGGTTTTGTATAATTGAAGTCACATACAGCAATCTGTCCATTACTTGAAGTGCCAAAAGTATCCCAATCACCATCATAAAAATTGGCTGCATCAACAGGACTTCCTGTACAACTATAACTTATATCTGGATCTTCTTGATAAGACCACTCAGGATCGTAAGCAAAATCACTAACTGAATCATTTTTATTATAAAAGTCAAATCTAATTGTTGCATAACCTGCAATGTGCATAAGATTGCTTAAGTAAGCTGTTTCTGAACAAGTGTAATTTTCAATTAGCCAATAATCTGGCTTAATTGATTGATTCTGGGCTAATTCTATGTATCTGTATGAATTATTCTGAGCATCTACAATCAACAGAGAATCTGCTAAATTAATTGAATCATTAAGATTTGCCTCTCCGCAGGTCAGGTCTAAGAACCTCATTTCATCAACTGTTTCGTCTAAGTCAGTAAGTATCTCGGTCCAGTTGGCGTTTGGTGAAGAAATCTTCAAATCTGCAGTTCCACTTGTGTTGAAAGCAACTATCCATGTTTCTCCATCTCGCAAGTATGTGTATGGATTCAAAACAATAATTTCAATTTCAAATACTTGATCTGAAGTGTGTGGTGTGATCCATTCTAACTTGTCAATTAAACCATCTTCATCCGCATCAATCATCCATAAATCAATATTCTCATCCAGAGTAACATCTACTTTTGTTGTTGTAGTAATAACTTCAAAGTATGTTTCATTAGTAGTTTCATTAATCTGCTCAACTTCAGTAGTATTTTCTTGTATCCAGTACAACTGGATAGCAGATTCAGGAACTTGTTGCTCAAGAGTTGTATATGTAAGAATATTTTCATAGTGCAAATCTGAAGAAACTATAACTCTCTTTCCAAGATCTGTTGCTTCTTCAGTTGTTGTTGGAGCAGGAGTTTCATATTCAATAAGTAATTCATCATCAGAAGTGATATTATCATTAACAATAATTGTCTTGTTTGGACCATCTTCAAATGCTACATATCCTGTAATAGCCCCACTAAATGTTTGTTTTATCCAATTTACAAATTTAATTAGTCCCAAATTATTTGTTTCGGAGACAGATGCTCCAGTTATTCCATAAACTTGCTCACTTGCGGGTATATCAAAACTTTCAGTTTCTGCTTCCGGATTAGCTAAGATATTTTCATCAGAAATATCATAAATTGAAATACCTTCAATATTCTCATCTGGAATTATCTCTTCAAAACCATGAGAATTAATTTTTTTGATTTTAATTTGAGTTGCATCTTCTGGAACTTCAATTAATAATTGTGTTGTATCGGATTCAGGCTGAACTAGAGTTGACCATTGAACGGGCTGGTTAATAATTGCGTCAAATTGAACAGTTCTAACTCCCTCAGGTGTTTCGCTAATTATCTGCTCAATTTCAGGTGTATCATTTATTTCAGGAGTATTGTTCAATTCAGGAATTGTAAATTCTTCTTCAGGTGTTTCTTCGGTTTCATTCACAACTTCAGGTGTTTCAGTATCTTGTGGAATTGCTCCATAAACTACAAAATAGGTGATTGATTCTTCTTCAGCAGGCATACTTGAGACTGCGCCAGTAACTGCATCTGAAATACCAAATTCTGTCTCTGAGACCGGGTCTTGGGTTGATTCTTCTATATCTTTTTCAGGTGTTTCTTCTACTTCTTCAACTAGCTCTGGATCTTCTTGTGTTTCTTCTTTTTCAGATTGTTCTTCGGTTTTTTCAGGTATTTCAAACTCAACTTCAGGTGTTTCTTCTTGTTCTGGTTGTTCTTCAGATTCAGTATCATTTGTTTCAGGTTGCTCTTCAGGTGTTTCAGATTGCTCAACAGATTCTTCAGAAGAAGTTGGAGATTCGTAAATTAAATTATCAAACACAATCTCAGCTTCAATACATAACTCATTTTCATAAACTTCGTTTTGAATTGCAAAGGATATATCTGTTCCATCAGAAGTATAAACTGCAATTCCATCCATACAAACTTGTGGTTTGTATTCGTCAAAAGTTATTATTTGAGTAATTATTTCGTCTGACGGTGTTGCTATTATTGAGATTGAACCCTCCCAATCAGATTCAATGCCTAAAAGGCTATACCCAGTTAGAGGAGTTGTATTTTCATTAAGAATTGATACTAAAGATAACAGTGCTAATAACGCTATAACAAGTACAAAAATGGTACTATCTTTCTTAAATTCCATTCTTAGATAAAACCTCCATACCATAGCGAGTAATTTCAAAAATTCGAACTTGCGGTGTATTGATCACTTCGCGAATATAACCTCGTCCAATGAGATTGATAAGATGATTACGTGTAGTGCGCCAGTTTACATCAGCATTTATGGCTAATTCATTGATATTTTTCTGACCGTTTGAAAGAGAAAGAAGTATCTTGCGTCGTAATTCTACGAAGGTTCGTTTACCGTTTTGTTTAGATTTTGTTTTCCTGACCATCGTAGATACTTCTAGCTAGATTAACGTTACTGCATTGCTAAAGAAACAATAATGTATATTGTATATTATATATAAGCGTTTTGTTTTTAGGTATAGGTTATGTCTATTATAGTCATAACGTCTATGCATAATAGTACTATGCTAGTATCATAACAGAGTTAATAGTACTAAGGTATGACTGCCGTAGATAGACCTTAACACTATAAATTTCGTACATTATTGTCTATATAGAAAATTAACAATCCAAAAAATAAGCATACCTCGTAAAAAATACAAAAATAACTACCGTTGTATATTATTTAAAATTTAAAGCAATTACTCCTCGATAGAAGTATCTATATCAAATTCAAATTAATAAAAAATCAAAACTAAATTATTTTAGTTTCTTAATTTCTGTTTCAAAACTTTTCACATCTTTGGAAAGTGAAGTCAATGCATCATTCCAAGATTTCTTAGCATCCTTGCCTTTTGTCTTTAAGGTAAATAATAAGTCACCAGCTTCTGGATGTATAACTTTAAAACCAGCTATTTCGGTTGTCTTATCTTCCAATAATTTATCTTTAACTACATTCATAAAGCCTTGGTCAATATTCGTAAAAGATACTTTAAGTAAATCTTTCTTATTTTCAACAACTTTTAGTGCCATTCTTAATTTCTTAATTAAGGGTTTAAAAGGCTTACGCTAAGCAAATAAAAATAAAAAAAAGGTTCGCTTAAGCTTGACTATATGCTTCTGCGTACCAAGTATTTGTTGTTACTAAAACAATAAAGGCTGCGATTCCTGTGCCAACTAAAGGAATAAATCCTAAAACTCGCGTAAGAATCAAACTATATACTACGGCCAAAAGCCATATTCCAATATATGTACCACTTATTTTACCAAGTATTTCCTTAATACTAAAACCTGCTGCGAAAGAATCTTTTTTTGCAAAATTTACTATAGCTAAAGGTGTTATGAATGATGCAATTAACAATAAAACAATTGCTACTGCAAGTAAACTTAAATTACCTTCAACAAGAGTCATAATTATTGCATATGGATCTTGTATAAGTCCAATTGTATCGATTGTTCCCATAAAAAACTTAAATAAAACATAAGCCAAAACAAGCAGTCCCGGTAATGCATAAATAAGACTAATTATTGCAACAAGTATTCCTTTTACAAGTAAATCTCCCCATTCCTTCCATTCTGGAAGTGCATATTTTTTTTCTTCCCTAATACGGTTTTAATACATCTTACACCATATCCCATTGTAAGTAAATTTACAATTGGAATCGAGGCCAAGATAATTCCTAAAATTAGTTTGCCAATATCGTTAAAGGGTCTTTTGAATCCTTCTCCAATATTTACCATTTTACTCGAAAAAGTATATACTTTAGAATTGATAACAGTTTCGATAAAATTAGTCGTTATCAAGAGTATAAATGATATTTGAAATATTTAATTGGGTGCCAGGTTCAACATTAAATACCAAACGAACCACATCTTTCTGAGATAATTCCATATATATGTTTGATGTTTCATCCATCTCATTTGAAAATTTGCCAGAAACTAACTCTGTACCTTTTTTAATTTCAGGGTGCGGTAAATCAACTAAATCTGGTTGTTCTTTAATAACCAAAAAATTAGCCGGTTCAATCTTACGATATTGTTCTAAATCTGGTGCATTAAACGATTGATCATTAACAGACATACCTGTAACTTGTGCTAACCCGTAATCAATTTTTTTAATATTTTCAAAAATCTTTAGATTTTTATCATTTGATTGCAAATATATTTCAACTTGTCCATCACCAATAATTTCACCAGATATTCCAAAAGAAGTTATTTTTAGTGTTTCGGGTTCTTTAGTTGAAACAATACATAGCTTACTTTCAGTTAATTCCATATCAACTGCTTGTTCATAAGATTCATATGAAATAAAACCAGTAATTGGATTTGCATCAAATCTTAAGAAAATCATGGGAACAATGACAACAAGCATAATCCCAATTACAATTATATACTTATTACTAAAATTACGTGACGGATTTGTGCGTTCACTTAATGAATTATATTGCAAGGACTTACGCATATTCGTATTATCTTCAGTGATATATAATATTATCTTTAGTGATAGATCAATTACAAATTATAATATCTTTTTTTATATTATATTCAATTATGTGATAACAAATTATTTTTGCTTAAATAATGCACTCATCTTCATACGTTTAGGCATAGTTTTTGCAGATGTTTTTTTCTTAATTGTATGACGTTTCTTATGTTTACGAATAGATTTTCCTTTATGCTTAAACATACTAGTTTTTGCAATTAATAATGCACCAATAATTACTGCTAGAACTGCAGTAACAATTAATGAAGTTTTTGCAGCAGGCAAACCCACATCACGCTCAAGTTCAATTATAGATCCAGTTAAGCCATCCACTTCATACTCACATGCATCACAATCATTGCCTCCGCAATCAACACTTTCTTCATCATAATTCCAAATATTATCTGAACAATGTATTGGATTACATTTTCTGGTCTCAATTGGCTTGTCAATTATTGAATTGCAATTACTTACATCCTTACATGTTCTTGCTTGAGTACCATTCACACAATTATACCAAGTACTACAACTCCACTCTTCGGTACAATTTTGGTTGTTTTTATTTACAACGGTAGCGCCGCCACCATTATTATTATCATTATTTCCTGAAGGCGCTGGCGTATCTGCTTCATTTGAAGAAGTATCTACTGAGAAATTAACTGAATCAACATTAGCATTACCTGCAAGATCTTCTACATACAAATTAAATGTATACTCTCCATCAGTATCAACTGCAAAAGTTATATCTGTGCAATCTGTCTCAGTATGTGGAATCACCGTATTTTCTGTAACTGCAAAAGTAACATTATATATACAATTGAGAGTGGTTTCATCCGATACATCATAATCAATGGATATATCTGTTGTTGAACTATATACACCAGTTGGCTCATCAACAGAAACTGATGGATTAATGGTATCTATACCAAATGTAGCATTACTGGAAAAGCCTTCACGATTCTGTGAATCATTGCAAGTCACTTGCCATACATAATAACCTTCAGCTAAATTATCAAGATTAAACAAATTTGATTCTCCATTTGAAACCAACGTTTGATTAGATTGATTGAATTTAAATGTTCCAGTAAAATTACTCCAAAGCTCACAAACTGCAAGATTTAAGCCCGATGTAACTGTATAATTGAAATTAATATTTGAACTATCTGATAGCCAAAGGTTATCTGGACTATTTACATTAATTGCGGGAGCAGTAGTAACTACTGTAAATGTACTATTATCCTGTCCAAAAAATCCAATTGAATCGTTAGCATACACGTAAATTGTATAAGTTCCATCAGAAACCGAAAATGTGGAATTATCACAATTTAATATAGTAGTATTGGTTAAGCCTTCATTGAGAGAATACCAACATGAATCGATGGTTGAAACATCAGTAATTTCATATTCCAAAGGAACTGGAACAGATGCATATTGCGATTCTTCTGGAATTAAAATGGTGACAATTGGTGCAGTTGTATCAACTGAAAAATCAATACTTGAAGAATTTTCATTTCCTGCAAGATCAACACAATAAATAATTAATGAATTACTACCTTCTGAAGCCGTTATGGTAGTATTTGGTGTGAACGTTGTATTTGATACGCCATCATCAAAAGAATATTTCCATGTGCTAATTTCTTCATTTGATGAAACATTAATATCGACTAAAGGTGTTATATATATGGTATTTTCAGGTCTAGCAATCTCAACGGATGGGTATATTGAATCAACACTAAATGTAACTGAATCACTTGCTTCTTCCCCCAAAGTATCATTAACATAAACATAGATTGTATATTCACCATCATCAGCCATATCAAAAGTAAGATTATTACAAGAAGCTATAATTATATTCGACCCCTCATCAAGATTATACCAGCAGGAATCAATATTATCGTCTGAATCTGCCACTTCATATTCTAAAGAAATTCCAGTCTGATATGTATAGGTATCTTCTTCTTCAGGAGCTAAAATAGATATTGTTGGTGCAGCGTTTAATATAGTATAATCTACGGTAACATTGTATAGGGCTGGAGCAGTATTGTAATTATTTGTTTCAAGCGAAACAAAATATTGGAAATATTGATTATCTGAAATTGAAAGAGTTTGCGGAGATTGGTCAGCAATATCTATCCAAATTTCACCTGAACATGACGAATCAGCACAACTACGAATTTTGAAATCTAAAATCGTTTCTTGAGCAACAGTGATTGTACCTTTAATATCACCATTTCCGCCATTAAAATTAATTGCAGATTTTGACCAAGTTATACCGTCTGTAGAATTCCATACATCCTCATCAGCTTCAAAAATATATGCCATGTCACCAATAATTGTACTTGATTTTACATGTTGACCCTCTCCGGAATTATAATCATCACTTGTTTTGGTCCATGTTCCATGCGCATCTGAAGCTCGCCAAATATCATCATCACCTTCAACAACATAATAATATTGAGAAGTTACAATAAATGCGCCATTTGAATTACCTTCTCCGTCATTAAAATCATCCTTAACAAGATTCCAAGAAGTTCCATCTAATGAATTCCACACATCAGATTGTGAGTCAACAACCCATAACGTACCGTCAGCATCAATATCCATTCCCTTAATATTACCATTTCCATCATTAAAATCATCATATACTTTTGTAAATGTAATTGCATTATCTATTGAAACCCATACATCTTCATTGCCATCAATAATGAACAATGCACTGCCATTATATTCTATAAATTTACTACTTGAGCCACTATCTGAATTAAAATCATCATTTATTTTTGTGAATGATTGAGCAAAATCTGCTCCACGCCAGACATCCTGGTTATCAATAACATAAAAATAATTACCATCATAAGCAAGTCCATCAGCATCATTACCAACACCACCATTATAATCATCTAAAACTAGTGTCCAAGTAAAACCCTGATCAATTGATTTCCAAATATCACTACTAGAATCTACGGCATATAATAAATAAGATTGGAATGAATCAGATTCCCATTCAAACGTATTCCAAGAAGAATCTGCGCTAGCAGTATATATGTCTGAAGTATATGTTCCATTATTACCTGCACCATATTTCGCAGACTGTCTTTGATAAATATTATAAATTTCTGAACGCGTTAAAGTTCGATTCCAAATAGCCACTTCATCAATAATTCCATTGAAAAAGTTACTTGGTCCGCCAGAATCCCATTCTTGTCCTACACTTGCTCTATCCGTATCGATTAAATCAGTGGTGATGGTTATATGTTCACGATCCAAATAACCGTCAACAAAAATACCTGAACGAGATCCATTAGTTTGAGCTACAACATAGTGCCATTCGCCATCAGAAATATCTACATAACCATTGCTTCCTTCAATTGATGCGTACCCTGCTGCCATTTCTAATCGCCACTTATTATTATTAGCTGAGTCATGGAATGTAATTAAACCGGCATCTGTCGAACTATCTGCTTTAAGCCATAGCGCAACAGTAAAAACATCATCTAACTCTTCAGTAACACTATCGAACGAAAGATAATCATTTGATCCATCAAAATCTAATGCATTTCCTAATCGACCACTTGCAGAGTAAGTTGCACCTTCATTTGTTCCATCATGATCATTACCTGAATAATCTAAGATTGTTCCAGATGTCTCATTAAGATGAAATAACACAACATTACCCGTCATATCAATGTAACCATCATCTTGCTGATCTGCCAGTAAATCTTTCTCTACATCATCCCATAACGCGAGAGTTAATGCGGTTGAATTATGTTCAGTATTATTATATTCACCAGTTTGAAGCGAAGTAAACATTTGTGTAGCAAATCCCGCCGACAAACCAACTGAAAGTAATAGTATTAAAGCAAATACTCTATAGAGCCCACTCTTTCTATACATACTCATATATAGAATATATAACCATAGTATATAATAATTATTTACTCCTTAATTACAATAACAGAAATGTCTTTAAGATTAATCTACGCGTTACTAACTAAATTAACTCCTCTGCATTAATTAATGTTCGTGGCCAGGAATCTTCAACAAGTCTTGGACAAGCAGTATTTATCCAAACATCAATGTCTTGAAAATTTAGCATGTTTTCTGCAGTGATTATATCTGAAATGAATGTATATGTGTTTGAAAATCTCTTTTGTACTTTTTTAGCTAAGTTTGGCTTGTATTGACCTGGCTTTGTTGACAGAATAATTCCTACTTTATTAGCCTGTTTTAATTTATCCACTCTTGCTGCTTGTTTAGCAAGATATTTCCTATTGTCTTGTTCAGTAAACACTTTCATATGCATAGAAAATGGATTAATTTTTATCACCGGTTTACTTGTTTCAATAGTAATCTCAATTGGATGAAACTCGCCAGTACCAATATATAGAAAAGCATCAACTTTCATGGATTTTGATGCAGTTGCATCACATCCAAGTATTTGACCTGCATACGTAGTACAAGGTCCTTGACAATCTTTCGTTTTCTTTGATTTACCAATTAAAACTTTCAAACCTTGTGATTCAAGATATTTTTTAGCTTTATTTAATTGTCCAATATGTTGGACTGTTGTAAATAATCCAATTATTTGATATTTCTGAATTTGTTTAAGATTTTTTCTAATTGATTTAACAATATCTTGATCTGACCTTGCTTCAATGAACATAGTTTGCATAGTATATACTGTAAAATATATTTAAAAGGTTAATCTATCTCAATCTAAACGCATAATGTACTTTCCCTTTTTTTTCAATAATATCAAAGTATCCTTTTAATTTAGCTATCTGTCGATTACGAGGCAGATTATGTTCACGAATATCTCCGTTATCGTTGAATAAAATATTATGCAGTTGAGCTTCTGTAAATCTTGTTTTATAAAATCCTTCATCAACAATTACACCTGCGAAATCATTAACCACTTTCCTAAATTGTTCGTTAGTAAGATTAAAATGGTGTGCTTTACGGTAATCTTGTTGTATATGTATAGCTTTTACGGGAAAGCCAGCACGTGCTAATGTTGCTTGTGCAATCTTAAATTCTTCAATTGATTCGAAAACACCTGTATCCAATAATGGTTGAATGCCAGTCATCTGAAGTATTTTTTTATAACGTCTCATACCAACACCTAAAAATTTACGATACACCGTAGTATTGTAACTATATGGTTTTTTAGGCATCCATTCAAGGTAAATAATTCCCGCAATACTTTTTCTAAGTTTTAGCAAGCCCATATAATAATCGCTAATTGCTTTTTCACTATCATGAATATATGATTTATCACCAACACGCATTTCAACACAGACCCTTGCTGGATGAATAACAAATGATCTAAATCCTAATTTATTTGCTTTTAAAATAAATGCTTCAAGTAATTGAAAGGTATTATAGAATTTACGTGTAGCTTTGTCCCATTCAGGATATACGTCATCATATCTTGAACCTACGGGAACATGTAATCGAATATTACGTAAAGGTATCTTCTTAGAAACTAAAATAGCTTTTAACTCAACTAAACGATTAAGAAATACTGATTGTAAGTCATTATTATAGTAATCATTTTTATCTAAACCCATACCTACCTCAATTGTGACAAATTTCAACTCAATAATATCATCTAAGAACTTTTCAAAATCTTCATTGAAAATTACAGACTTTGCAAGAACGATTTTTCCTTCTTCAAACATCTGAGAAATATACTCCCAACTATTAAATAAATTACGTCTATAATGATTAAAATTTAAAAAAAAAGAAAAATCCAAATCTATCTATTTAATCTTTGAAAAGATTTGGAAAACCATCGTAATGGCTCCGATTAGCACTAAAACAAATGCAATTACTATGAAGATCAATTCGACCCAAGGAACGATACGACCGATAACTTGTACTCCCTCTGCTGTCTTGACTACTGCGCCAAGAAGTAAGAATACTGCTCCGGATGCAACGTAACTTAACTCTTTTTTGATTAAATCAACGTAACCACTATATTTCAAGAATGCTAATCCCAAAAGTAGGCCAATACCTACACCAAGTGTTCCTTCAAAACCTAACATTGCTTTTCACCTATAATTTAAGTTGACTACCTATATACTCTGTTCTATATAAATATAATTTATTACTATAACAAAACAAAAACATGGATTAAATTTTAGAATGACCAAAATTAATTACTAAATCAAATTTTAAATTAGATAACTGGGAGGGAATATCGCATGCCCCAAAATTACTTCCAAACCAAACCTGAACATCGGCATTAGTTTTTTTCTTTAAGATATCAACAATTTTAGTTGCTTTTGGTTTTAAACCATCTGGTAATTGAATACAAACTTTCTTTGCATTAGATTTCTTAATTGCATTTACAATTTTATTAAGTTCAAAATCAACTTCCATAAATATATAAATGAAAAAAAGTTTATAAATATATGGTTAAGCGGACAGTTACTCAAGCAAAACTTGCGAAATATAAGAAATTAACAGAAAAAGCACTTAATATGGTTAAAATTAAAGCGGATATTAGTGCTAAAGATAAAAAAATCTGTGAAAAATATATTGATTTTTGCTCTAGATACTTATCAGATGCTAATCATTTTGAAGATAAAGGGGACTTCGTAACTGCTTTTGCAGCCATTAATTATGCTCATGCGTGGCTAGATGCTGCGGCTATTGCGGGTTTTCTAGATATAAAACACAAAAATAGAAATAAATATTTTACAATTGATTAGCTTCTTCAAGCTTACGTTTAAGATTACGTATTTGCCATTCTAACTCGGAAACTAATTGTGACCGTTTAAAATCTTCTTCAGACGTATGTTCACCTGCAGCACGTCTCTGTGCTTCTTTTGAAACTTGCTCAGTTAAACTTCGTTCAAGTTGCTCAAACTGAAATATAAGATGCTTAAAATCATGCATATCTTCTGAACCTGATAAATAAGTATTTTCTGAAGAATTAGATTCATCAGTTGTGTTTGAAGCACCATAATCAGATGAACTTGTTTGTTCAGATGATTGTTGTATTGGTTGAATTATTTCAAGCGAATTTCCACTAAATTTAATATCTTGTCCATCTTCAATGGATTTAGTATTATTTTGTATTATTGCTGGAACTGAAAAATCTTTACAAATCTGAATTGCTGGTGAAGTCAAACCCGTAGAACCACAAACATAACCTTTTGCTTGAACTAAATATGGGAACAACTCTCTTTCAGATTCATTTGTCACAAGGATACTCTCCGTAGTAAACTTTTGAAAATCATCATTAGTTGAAATTAATGTAGCTTGTCCCTCAGACGTTAAATTATTTATTAAAATGCCTTTATCGGTATAAATTAGGGGTTTACTAAATAATTGTGTAATCGGTCTAGTTTGCAAAATATGAATTGAATTACGAACAATTGCCCATTCGATATATTGTGGAAAATTCATGATACTCTCAACTTGCGCAGACAAATCTGATAGAGCTTTACGTTCACCTTCTGAAAGAGTTGGTGACGGAGATAAATTTGAAGGCAATGTTTCTAATAATAATTCACCAAACTGCGCATTTTTTGTATAGTATTTTTGCTGATTAACTTCTTTAACATAATTTACTACATTTGTTTGCTTATTAAATACAAAAACTGCTGGATTGTGCAACATTCCTGCATTCATGCCCCAAATAACTTGCGCATATATATCTGTTTTTGAATTTTTAATTGGATCAATTGTAAACATATCACCCGATTTAACTGCATGAACCATTTTCTGTACAATTACTGAAACTGAAAAATCAAAATGACCTATATTGTGTTTATACCGATAGTATATAGCCCATGGCGAAAAAATCGAGGCTAGTGCACTCTTTAATCCTTCACAAACTTGCTCAATTCCATAAACATTAAGTGACGATTCAAACTGAAATGGAAAATTCTTTGTAGGTGAAAGTCGAATAGCTAAAAACGGTAAATCTCGACCCGACGTAACTAATTGTCTAGTTAATGCACTCATATTTTCATGGTCAGGGTGCTCATTGATTTTTTTATAATTATCTAATAATAAATTCTGAATTTCTGGAGTAATCGTAAATCTTGAAAATATGGTTTTTATTGTATTTGATGCTTCGTATGCACTTTTAAGATCTGAAACCATTGAAAGGGCAGATTCGATTTCTGTGCGGAATGCGTGTATTATACCATCATAAAATTTGGAATCAATAACAAAAGCATTTGGTACAGGTAATTTATGATTATATAATTCTGCAAGATATGCTACCTTTTCACCAAAATAATCTGCGTCAGATAAGGATAGATTTTTCAACCAGTGAATCAAAGATTTGTCCATATAATAAGAACACATTATCTGATTAAAAAGTTTGTATAGGGTAGAGAAAATAATTATGCTTGAACAACTTTACATGCAATTGGAAATTTAGCTGAAGCTTTTCTCAGTGCATTTTTTGCATGAACTGCACCATTTTCTGGAACATCTACTGAAAAAATAACTTTTCCTTTTTTAGCAGGACAAGAACGACCAATTGGCTTACCAAAAGAATTTCGCATTCCAGTCTGCATTCTATCTGCTCCAGCACCAGTAGCTAAAGCATTTTCTCGCATAATATGATGTGGAAAAGCATGGACATGCATTGCAAAACCTCTTTTACCATATTGTTTAGCAAGAGTATGTGTTGCAGTCATTCTACCTGCTTCTAAAGCATTGTGCCTTAAATTAATATCTTTAGTAGCAATTAACTTGAATTTTAATGGAAACTTATCTTGAAGATTGCCTGAATCTAATAAATGTAATTTTGAGCCCGGTACTCCCTTAATAAACGATTTTCGCTTATACTTAGACATTCGAGTATATGCTCGTTTAATTCTTCGGTATGCATTGGCATTTCTTAGTTTGGCCATAGAGTATTCGTTGAATTTAGTTTTTAAATGTTACTATATTAGGTTCTACGCTAATCTTGCGGAAATATTATATAATATGGTGTAGCACATAACTTATGGATCATCAAGCTGAAGCATTTGCTGAAGTATCGTATAGCTTAGTTATTTTCGCTATTGCGTTAGTTGCATGGGGTGTTGCACAATTATTAGTTTTAGATACACTTATTGCGCAATGGATGGCCGGTGTTCTAGTTTTTTTAACTGTAATGACAAGCGTTGCAGCAATTGTTCATTATTGGCGATATGGCCAGCATAAGTAGAAATTGAAACATTTAAAACAGTTACTTAAGTCATAATATATCCCTTAATATGACAAATAGGTACTACTCACTAAGAGAATTTAGTACAATTGCAAAGCTAGCAGAGCTTTCAAAAAAAGCGGGTTTTGATTTTATTTTCAATTTTAATTTAGGTAAATTTGAGTGCAAACAAATTCAGATTAATAAAACTCAATCAAACTTAGTTAATGTTGATGCTGAAGAATTTACTGACCAAGTTAGTTTAATGAGAGATTTTGCATTGACTAATGACGTTCCATTTAATATTAGATATTTTGCAGGTCAAAATGAAGCTAATCCTACTTTTTCACAGTTCTTTGATAGTTCTTTTACCACTAAAACACCTGAACAAGCAAATCCGGGGCGTATGAGAAAATTTATTGAAAAATTAAAATCACCTACTGCCCTAAAAGCATATAGCCTAGGTGCAGTTGGGCTTATGGTAATAAGTCCGATGCTAAGCCCGATATTTGCTTTAGTTAAAGATTATTTTTCAAATGATTCTGATAAAGTGATTGATACTAAAACAAGTCATGAAACTTTGGAGATTAATGATTATATTGATATAAATGCAGAAGGCAATCGTCAGATTACAGATAATACCTCGACCAATTTAGTTGAAATGCTTGATTCAACTCCCGGAAGATTATTTGATCATATGATTGAAAAAGATGGTTATCTCTATATATCCGATAGTGGCTTAAAAATATTAAACATAAGCGACCCTGCAAATATTGACATAATTGGTAATTATTCTTCAGAAAACTCAATGGAAGTAATTTTATCTGGAAAAACAGCCTATTTATTTGACAAAGTTGATGGAGATTGGGGTATATCAAAAATTGATATAAGTGATCCAACATCACCGAATTTAGATCAAAGAAAAATAATTTCAAATGATTACCTCGGATTAGTTAGACTAAGTAACGATAAATTACTCGTAAGAAATATTTATATGAATGGCGAAAGCTTAATTTTGGATAATAATTTAAATGAAATAAGTAGCACTACAAAAAATATCCTAAATCCGAACAATAATCAAAATAAATTATATGAAATCGAAGTTCTGAATACAACGCAAGTACGTTTGCACACAATAGATAGTTCGCTGAATCGAATTGCTTCATCAAATACTGTTGAAAAACCTGAAAGTTCAATATTTATTTCAGTAAATTATATTGATAATAAATTAATATTCACTACTGGGTCAGACTATTACACAAATCAAAGCTCAACAAGTATTTTTGAAGAAAAAGATAATAAATTAAATGAAATATCGCACGTTACGGATGGTCCAATTACTCTTGCAATTAAAAATTATTTACTTACGCAATATATTGATAATGAAAAACAAGGGGTAAGCTCAAGTTTATGGTCTACTAAAGACTCGGCAAATACCTATAAAACAAAAGAAAGTTTGCTTGGAAGTATTTTAGTTGAAGCAATTTCACCTGAAAGCGATATTATTATTGGTTTCAATAATACGCATTTTATAACATATCGTCTAAATATGCCTAAAACAATCTCACCACAAGATTATACTATAACAAAAATTGACCCAATTGAGCCATTTACACAAGGTGATTTAATTGGTGTATTCAAATATGCGTTTGACCAATCAATTCAAGTTACACCTAAAGCAATAGATAATACAGTACATGGCGTGATTAAATCTAATAAATTAACCAATCTTCAATTAAATTTAGAAACACAAAATGGACAAAGTATTCCATTTGATATTATCCCAAATGAAGATGGAACATATGTTACACGCGTTGAAGCAGGCGAAATTAACCTTAATTTTGCAGATTTATTAACTGGTACCGTCGGTTTAGGTGAAATACTAAATTCAGCCGTACAACAATATGGTGAATTAGAATACACCTTAAGTGGATATGATAAAGAAGGTTTTTATTATCAATTAAAAACTGGCATACATCCGATAACTATTGAAGAAAATATTCGTGATTTGCAACAAAACCTCGGAGATAGTTCATATGGCGTATTTTATTGTCCAATTTATTTGCAAATTGTTTCACCTGATGGACAAAGAATAGGCCATTTTGATGGTGAAGATGTTACAGATATGTTAAATAGCTTTTACTCTGGAAAAGATAGTCATCCGCAATTTTTCTTTACACCCAATGAAAATATACAACTAGCCAGTATCGCGTATGATTCGGGTCAAGTAGATGGACGAGTTTTTGCTGAAAAAAATAATAACTTTAATTCAAATTCAGTTTCGCATACCGTAACTGCTGGTCAGAAAACCTCTTACGATTTACCAAAAGCACCTGATAACAATACAAATCAAATTAATATAATGCCAATTGCAATTGGCGCAGGTATTGTCGGCGTAGGTGCTGCAAAATTATATTCAAATCGGAAAAAGAAAGCTAGTCATAAAATTGATCATAATCGTCACAAGTAAATTCATATGCTAAACCATCTAGTTTTATTTCTGTAACTATTTTAAACTGCTTAGAATCGCGTATTACAGATAACTTATCTGAATCGCTAACTACTAATGTAAACGTAGCACCGTCTTTTTTAAAAGTAATTCCTGGGTATTGAATAGTTAAACCCATATTTTCTGACCGCAAATCATCAGGGGTTTCAAAATCGATTTCATTTATGTCCAACGTCTCAAACCCTGCTAAATTAGTTTCGCAACTACCTTCGAAGTCATCTAGATAAGCGTCCATAACTTGTAAAGCTGAATATTTCATATATTTTTCTAAATAAAATCGTGCACCTTCAGCAACAGTATAACTGTTTAGTAAATGTATTTGGTCTGCCCCAATTTCAGTTGTTTCAGTTAAAGCTAAATTATTTGAGCGAATAAATACAATTGCAACGAATATTAAAATAAACATAATTCCAATATCAATCAGTGACCCTTTTTTATTCAGAGTTATCAATTAAACCGACCTCCAAATTTCTCCCATCTTCTATTGTTGGTAGATATTGTGTGCAAAATGGTTTTGTATAATCACCAATACCTGCGTACATTTCAATAATATTTTCTTGGACGATTATATTATCCTCATCTACATCTTGCGTACCATATATGCCTGCCAATATCTCATTAGCTTTGTCAATAATAATATCCTGTTCATCTGAATCAGACATTGCCAAAGCATCTGCAAAATCATATTCCGCATATCCCTCATCTAATTGAACGGGTGAACGTAACATGCTTAAAAGAGTTACATCACAACCCTGAAACCGCGTAGCACCTTCTACTAAATAATAAAATTCCAAGTTAGTATTTGGTCTCATAATCATAACACTTATACCCATTAATCCAATAATTATAATTGAAAAAAGAAATGTTGCTAAATCAAAATTACCTTTTTTCATAAAATGACCTCCAGTGTACCTGTTTTCAATATATTATTTTCCCAATAATTAACCACATATATTTGTGGTTCAGATTTTAGTTTTTCTGCAGTCCAACGTATTGTACTAGTTCCATCTTGTTCAGTTAAGGTTAGTTTAAACTTTGCTGAACCATCTTTAGTTAAACATGAAAGAATATTACTCTTAGTAAACTTCTCCAAGTCAATAATACCTGCATGAACAAAATTATTGTCATCTTGATATGCTAAACATTCAGGTGCAGTAATAATCCGAGTAGCTTTAATATCATACGTAAGCTCACTTAGTGAAAAGCCAGTTACAACAAAATAATCTTGAATTAATGGGTTAATTAACATTATCACACCAAATACAAAAACACCCATAGATCCAATTAATGAAATTAATTTAACTTCCCAACCCTGACCTTTTTTACCTTTAATTAACATTTTAGAAAATATTGAACTATTTGAATAAGTTGAATGTTTCACCTCCACAATCTACTCCAATACGAATATTTCCCGCAGATTTTCTAAATGCAATATTTTCGGGATATTCATAAGTATTCTTGCTCTTACCATATATATGACTCATAGCTTCATTTGTTGCTTTGTCTAAGGTAATGTCATCATCGCCAAGATAATACTTATTAATTCCATCAACCACCTTCCGAGTTACCTCACCCCCGATTTTTTCCGCGTTGTCAACCAATCCTGCTGCGCAAAAATCTTCAAAACCGATATAAATACAACGATTTGGATAATTATAATAGATTAACTCGGACTTAGAAAATTTTGAACTTTTTCTTTGTTCATTGATAAGTGCAATCGCTTTTTCTGAAGAGGAAAAACCCGTAATGCTCATAAGTTTATTTTGTTCTGATTTTTCTTCAAGTAAATATTTATCAGAAAAATCAAGTTGATTATGATTTCCAACAACGAAACCTAGGATAGAAAATCGATCTCTTAGTTCGTTAATAATTTTTAAACCACTAATAAATACATCGCCTACTGCGGTCCCAACTTCAACTGCGCCATTATAAATAAATGCGGGTGCTACGCTTAATAACTCTTTAAATGTTTCAATTGTTTTCTGTTCCTGTTCTTCACAAATAGAAAAACGAGATACCGTAACCTCATCATCATCTAATATTAATGATGCAACAATATATTCTCGATTTGTTGGGTTTAAACCTTGTGAGCCATCATCAGGGCTCCAGCTTGCCCAATGCATAAAACTTTTTTTCCAATTATCTTTTGGAAAAGTGTATTGAACATATGTTTCTTCAGGAGCGGCAGCAACGGAATCCATAGTTAATGCAATATTTGTCGCAATGTAGCCCGGTCCATGATCTGCCAGAAGTCCGATTTTTACACCTACAATAAGCACTACTCCTAAACCGAGTAGGATTGCAATAGTTACACCGACTTCTAATACTGATCCCATTATTTAACGAAATTTAGTAAAACTGTACCCATAATAACTAGTACAGCCATAAATAATAACAAGTAAACAATCATTATTGGAAAATTATCTGAACTTGCTTTTTGATTCATATAATAAAGAACATATATTTAATATAAACTCTTCGGACTATTTAATTTGCATAAAAATATACCAAATAAAATACCCTGTAACTATTGCAAATAATATAAAAGAAATTTCCCAAACAGGTATATCTGATACGCCACGTTTTAACATAATAAATATGTCTGAAATTTAATATAAACTCTTCTAAAACGTATCTACTAATTAGATGGGTGTTCTCACAAAAATAGATAGGTTTTTATGCGTTTTGTTCTTAGTTTTATATGATAGATACTACACTTACAAGTCATGAAACGCAAGCACAAGAGATAATAACTACTTATAATGCGCCATTTAAATTAGTTGGAAATCAAATTAGACATTTAGGAAATACTTCTGAGTTATATCACAATGTAACTAAACTTCAAGACATTGCATTTAATACTCGAGATGAAAAAGGTAACAAAATACAATTAGAAGATGTTATGTTTGGCAAAGCATTTCAGCAAGCCATAGCTGAAAAAGATTCTTTAGAACTACCTGAACTTTTAATGGACAGCTTAAATAATGCTGAAGAAATGATTGAAAAATACAAGCTTCCTTGGAAAATAGAAGAAGTAACTGATCCAAATAGTGCGAATTACTCAATTGGTGAGCAACTTGTACATACTGGTAAAAATGGTTGGTTATATCAAGATGCTATGGACCTCGTAGTTTTATGTAATACTGAAGGTTTGACTTTTGATGACCGAGCATTTGAACAAACTGCTTATTTTTCAGCAATTACTGAAGATAAAGCTTGGCATAAAAAACAAATTCTTGCCGGAAATATAACTGAAACGGGTTATAAAACAAAAAAACCCAGTTTATTATCACGACTTTTCGGTGGACTAAAAAATACCTCAAAATCACCGATAGAAGGTCATTTTAAAGCAAATTATAATCAAAATCGTTCAGTCTCAGGTATATATTATCCAATAATCCCGAAAATTATTGATTCAATTAGTGATACATTGGCAACGCGCAAAGAATTTGCAAAACATGGCGTTGTTCAAACTGAACCTACGCACCAAAAAACTAAAGCAATTCTCGGAGCAGGATTATTTGCTAGTGCAACTGCAGTAACACTTACTGCAGGCTGTATTGAAAGTAATAGCCACTCGGATGATGAATATGTAGGTGAAGAATTTCATATTTGGAAAAACGCTGATCAACAATTTTTAAGTGGAACAACAATAAGATACGATAACGAGTTAGGAAAAACTATTGAACAAAGAAATGGGGTCCAAGAAGGAGACTCAGTAATTGTTCATGGTAGCATTAACGTACTTGCGTTTGGGAATAATCGTGATTATACAGGTGATGGTGTCAATGATTCATATACATTTACCGGTTTTGTAACTCATCAAGATAACTGTGAAATGGGCATATATGAATTTGGAAAACAAGATCGTAATACATCTCTTTGGTGGCAAATTAAACAAACTGTTAGGAAAGTAACTAATAATGATACGCACATTATAATTGATATCCCATCAATACACGCAAATGACGATGAACGTCCAGATTTGTGGCAATATGTAAAGATAATTCCAGAAGATAATAAAACAAAACCTGTTGAATTGTAAAATTTAGTCGTATTCTACAGGCCCAAGTGGAAATTTAAAACTATCTATAGATGGAAGTTCGAAGTTATTACTCTTAATTGGGTCACCTACATAAACATATCCGTTTGATTTAAGCATATCACTTTTATCCATATTTATTGTCAATGGTCCACTTATTGAATCGTCATCAGAAAAACTTGCACTGAATCCTTTGAATAAACTATTATCTGAAGAAAACCATCCAATATATATTGGTGGCCAATTTTGAACAACAATATCTGCTGAGTATAAATGTTCTGCAATAGTTAAGTCACGATTATAATATGAACGAGTATAAGGCACCATCTCAAAAGTATTTGCATCAAATTGTGAAGAGTCACCCATATAAAAACAGTTTATATTTGTATAAGGTGTTTGTGATGATTTGTAAAAACATCGTTCAATTAAATGAAAATAAGTTTTTGCTGCAGAGCGTTTTTTCCATTCCAGACTATTTTTATTGGATTTACAATTAGTTTTATATTGACATTCATCTGCATCATTTGAAGGACATTTACTTAAACTAAATCCCGTATCTTCACCAAAATCAATAAAATCATTACAATCAACTTTATTATATGCGTCACCTATATCAATAGATTCCATATTACAAAAAAACAAAAGCTCACTTACAATAGCAGTAGTAACGACTCCACCAACAGTGCCACCTGTGCCCATAAGTACTGAGTCTGAAACAACACCTGAGATTTGACCACCCATATTTTCAGCAAGTTCAACATTAAATCTACATGCACTATCTAACATGGTTCCACTTGCACGAGATACAACAAAAACTAAAACTGTAAAAATCAGAACTGCTCCAACAATTCCCAAGATAAGTAAACTACTGTGAGATAATGCATCACTTTCCTCACCTTTTTTATTCATTTTTTTAAATTTCATTATTTAAGAGCAGATAAAATAAACTCATCTACAGCAAATTTACTTGAATCAGAAAAATAAACATACAACACGTACATAATCATAAATCCTGCAATCATGAGTAATATTTTAACAATTGTTCCAGAACTCATACCTGCTTGTCCTTTCATATTTTACAACACTTAAGTTTGTAATAAATGTTTCGTAATATAATATTACCCAATCACCTTACTACCCAATCACATATGTTAGACTGACAATCTGACTCAAGGGTAAAGGATTCACAATTTGTATCTAATGCTCGCACACAAAATCCTTGAACACAGGAACACCATTGAAAAGCGCCCCAACTTGAGCATTGCTCATTTATACATTCATAAATACACCCAGATTTTCTTTCGCAGGAATTTTCATTTGGTCTAAGAGGGCATAAATCAATACATTGTCCTTGTGATCCTAATGAACAATGACTTGGTTCACCTTCGCAATTCCACCCTGATTCAATCGTACATACTCTCGAACAACCATCGTGCCGGTTTGTATTACCATCATCACACATTTCACCTACGTCAATGAAATGATTACCACAATTAGCCTCGCAAATATAATTATAACAATATTCATCTGAAGCACAATTAGAATCTTCGCAACATTCTCCATGTTCAAGTACATGATTACAACAAACTTTTGTATTATCTATTGAAGTTCCTGCTTCATCAATACATCCTCTATCAAATTCAATTGGGTCTGGGTAACAACATTGTTCTTCATCACACCCACAATCTTCTATGCAGTTTTGGCAGTTTTCTTCTTTATCTATTTCACACTCACCATTTCCACAGTAAAGAAGTAACTTAGTATCTTCTATTGCATCGCCAGGGTCTGCTGTATCAATTAACTTATTTGTATCATCTTTTGTTGCATCAAAACCTTTACTAAAATACATAATAAGAGTAATAAATATAATAATTATAAGCACACTAACTACAATAAGCTTAATTGCAGTAATATCTCCTTTCTTAGACAACATAATTAACTAAGCAAGTTTTTGTAATAAACTTTTCGGCTTATTTTTTAGAACAATCAATTGCAACGTCATCAAAAAATACTTCAGTTCCTTCCAAATAATTGGCATTTTCTTCTTCAGGATAAGCTGAAGTTAAAATAACACAATTTAAATCATTAGAATCTTGCGGAACATCAAATTCCCATTGAACTTTATGCCATAAATCATCTGCAGGAATTGTTGCCATAAAATATTTATATGAATTAAATGTACAAACAGACTTTTTAATATCATCATTAAATTCTTCGCAATTGGACTCGTCATCATTTAGATCAACTGTCCAATCATTAGATCCAATACGTGCATAATTTATACTTGAAAAGGTATTTGATTTTATATTAGCCGACAACATACATCGTTTATACTCACGGATTTCTGCTGACCATAAATCACTTGAACAAAGAGTAATTTCGCCAAAATTAGCGTCCCCGGAGTTAGTTTCTGAGTAAATTTGTGCAGAAAAATCCCCTTTTACAAAATCAGTAGATATTCGCTCTGAACCTTCTGCAAATACCCAAAGTGCATCTCGTTCAAATGAAGGGTTTCTTAATAAATTACCTGATAAATATGAGGGTCTGTCTCTTAACGCAAGTATATCGTCACCAATATCCGAATCAACCGTATTAACTGTTTTCTCTGTATTCATCTTAATTTCAGTACTATAATCTTCCCATGCCATAAAAATTATTATCATAAAAATTAAAACAATCATAGCCAATACAATTAGCTTAATTGACCAACTCATTTCCCCTTTATTAGACATCATAGTTATATAATAAAAAACATAACTTTGTAATAAACTTTTCTACATTTATTCAAGGTACGCCCATTTACCTAAATTACATACCCAAGAAGGGTACGTCGTTCCAGATGTTACACAATAACCATTAACCATAACACAATTATTATCTGGAATATCGATGCAAGAGTTTCCATCACTACATTTTCCCTCAATATAACATTCAACATTTGTTGAGTAACTACTTTTAGTAAAAGATAAGTAATCTTTATATTCGGCATTCATATGACGATAAGTCCATTTATAACTTATTACGCCACCTGTATTAACTTCTTCAATATTACTAATAACGTTACTATCGCAATGTGTTGTTGAATCAGATACTGCTTTTGACCATTTTCCTGCATAGCAAAACCAATCAACATTTCCGCCTTGCTCAATACAATAACCATTAACCGTAACACAATTATTATTTGGAATATCGATGCAAGAGTTTCCATCACTACATTTTCCAGGTTCATCTAAACATCTAATGTCATATAAATCTAAAACTGACTCGGCATAAATTAAAGAATCTTCGCAATATTCTGCTTCGGGACTTCTTGCATACTCACAAAAGCCAATACAACACGTATTATCTACGCAAGTACTTCCAATACATACGCAATCAGACGCATACATACATTGTTCATCTGTATAACACAGTTCACCTGAAGATTTAGATCCATCAACACATTCATGTGTAACTGTACATATTTCTCCAGTTCCACACTCCGAATCTACATCGCAATCTCCAATATTGCACCCATCTGAGGTACACATGCCCGAAGGACACTGCACAGCAGTACTTCCATAACAATATTTATCATCATTTGCATTCAAAACATAACCATCAAAATCAGATACGCAAAGAATAACATCTTCATTATAATCATCTTTCGCATAATTCAAATTAATTTTTAAATTATTTGTATTTATACAATCGTCACATGAATTGCTTGGGTCAAAAATATCTGATGTTGTAAAAGTTATTCCTAAAGGATATACCCAATCTAAAGTATATCCGTAATTAGCTAATTCACAAGCATTACGTTCTCTACAAGTATTTGCATCGCAGATATTTGTTTCAGGATCTCCGCAATCAGAATCTACGCAACAATCTCCTGATTTCATTTCTAAACTACAACAAATTTCAGTTTCATCTTGCGACGAAGCTTTATCATCAAAACATCCACGCTCGAACTCTGCCTCCGCAGGTGAACAGCATTGTGTTTCATCACATCCACAATCTTCTGGACAATTATAGCAATTTTCTTCTTTATCAACTTCACAATTAACATTACCGCAATGGGACATAAACAAAGTATCGCGAAGAAAATCACCGTGCTCTGAAACTATATCGATTGCAGAAGAATCACTTGTTTTTTCAGAAAAATCTTTTGTTGATTCATCTAACGGAGTAAGATAATCATCAAAAACTCCGAAAACAAATAGCAGAACAAGAATTGCCAATACAGAACCCAATATTAGTAATAGAATCATATTGGATATTGCTTTTTTGGACTGCATAATTAATACCTACAGAGTAGATGTATCTGTTCCAATGCGCATTAAATTATCAAATGCATCTCGGACACCTGCACCATATTCTGTGAACATAATTAATAAAAAGATTGCAACAACAATGATAATAACAATACCAATAATTATCCAATACCACTCAACTCCGCCTTTTTTATTAAATTTTGGTAATTCCATATTAATTTACGCTTGGACAGCCAGTACACATTATATCACACGTAACAATATTTGCACAATCATTAGAATCAGTACAAAAATCAGATGCGCATTCATCAAACTCAACTAAATCGTTTTTATCATCTTCTGCACTTGAACACAGACGATTACATTTTAATTCAGATATTTCTGAGCCACCTACTCCGCTTGCATCTTTAATATTATCGACATCTTTTGTTGTGTCTGAAAAAGCAGGTAAGAACCAAATAATAATTGCAATCAAAACAACTGCGACAATTACAAGTGTAACAATTGTTGTAAACGCGATTTCTCCTTTTTTCATATTAATATAATTTGTCTGATATATATAATGGTTATGTAATTATTTTAAAATAAAATTTAAAAATAGAAAAAATTCCTGTTTTGGATTTCTTGGTTCTCAATTATTAACAACTAGTTACACCAGCACAACTAACTTCTTGCACACTATCAAAACAATCCGTATCTGTGCAATAATCACTCGTAGCCCATGCTGTACTCGCTAATGCAGTTGCAGTAACACAGAACGCATCACATTTTGCTTCAATAGCTTCTTGTGCAACGTCGGCTGAATAGTCACCATCATCACATGCATCGCCACCACTGTCTGCTACACCTACGCAAGCAACTTTGTATGTTCCTGAGTCGTAACAATCCTTATCCGTACAATAATTACTACCTGTTGCATCTATTTTTGCCTGAGCAGTATCACAATAATCGTCACACTTAATTACAGTTATTGCATCAGCAGTACCTGTATTATCACCAACATCTGTTAGACCTGAGCCTGCTTCTTGAAATGATGGCAAGAACCAAATTATAATTCCAATTAATACTACTGCAGT
>CAZGVA010000002.1:0-38205 GCA_964528765.1 Candidatus Woesearchaeota archaeon
TTTCGATTTAAGTGATTCAATTTGATCATAAGTGTCTTTGATCTTTTGACTTAAATCTTCGAGACCAATACTTTCTAAAAAAGATTCAGTATCAATTTTTTCTCTTAAAGTTTTATTGCGCAAGGTTACGCAATTATTTCGAGCAATTTCAAATTTATTTAAACCCATTAATTCATCGATACGTTTTTTACGTTCTTTTGGCGAAAGTTTCAAAATCATATCAGTGTCATTTTGCATAGCATAGACAGTTCTTAGAAATATTTCATCATCAATTCCCAATGTTTTTTTAACAAACTCATTAATTTGAGTTGTTTGTGGGCCTGCAAGTAATTTATTATCTTTATCTCTTACTGAACCTTCGCTTGCATTTTTTTTGCCATCAATTTTTCTTTTTATTATTAAAGAATTTCCTTGAGGAGGTGTTAATGATAAAGTTATTTCAGATACTTTTATTTCAGCATCTCTTGAAATAATATCTGACGATTTTAAATCGCGATGTTTTAATTCAGAAAATGTTCCAAAAAGCGCAAAAGATATTGCTTGAAGAACGGATGATTTACCGGCACCCATTGAACCAATTAATACATTTGTACCGGGTTCAAATTTCAAGGTGCTATCTCTGTGGCTTTTCCAATTTTTAAGTTGTATATTTGTTATCATTGCAATTTACCTTCAACAAGTTCTTCGAATAATTCTATTACTTTTTTAGCTTCTTCAGGGGTTTTAACTTTCATATTTTCAAGTAAAAGTTTCATACCAATATCTTCAATTGAAACTTTTTTTTGTTTAAGATCATAAAGAAGTTTAGCTCGTTCAGTTAGTTGCGCGCTTTGAACTTTTGTTTTATCAAAATAAATTAATGCTTTTTCTGAGAATTTTTTAGATAGTCTGCTGAAATTAATATCTGTTGGCAGAAATCCTTTAGATAAAGAACCTTTTAGTTTAAATCGTATTATTGGCGATAATGAACTTGTATGTATTTTTAAAATGCTTATAATTTTTTCTTGAACTTCGGTAATAATTTCTGAAGGTTTTTTGTTAGTTACGTCAAGATGTTCATAATTGAATTTTCTTACACAATTAATCTTTTCAAAAGAGACATTTAATTTATCTTCTTTTGTGTCAATTATGTAAAATCCTTTTTCTCGTTGCGCTTCAATTTTTTTTAATTGCGTTCTTACTGTTGAACCTGGGACTAATATAAGCGTATTTGTCAATGGATGTTTATCTTCAACACGCCAATGTATATGACCTAATAAAAATAAATTAAATCCTGACGGAAGATCCGAATAACTCATTACATCTTGTTTTACATCAGGTATTAATTCTTTGAAGGTTTGATGAATCATGAGAAAATTAAGTACTTGTGGAAATGGTTTTGGTGACCACGATTTCATTGCTTGTGCGGCAAACTGATCAGGAACACCGGATAAACCATGTATTCCAATACGTTCATTATTTGCTTCAATAAGTGCGGATTCTGCGTGAAGATATGTTAAAAAACCTGCTTTTTGAAGTAGTTGTATTGGATTTACATTGTCAGGGTTTCGTTTTTCATGAGTTCCATATATAGTAATAATTGCAGGAATTTCTTGATTTAAACTTTCATCTTTGTCATTCGATTTTAAATTTATAACTTTGATTTTAGGCAGTTTTTTCAGCTGAGCAAATAGTTCAATTGACTGACTTATAATTTCAGGTTTAGGTATTTTATCATGAAATATATCCCCCGGCATAAGAATTAAATCTACTTTTTCAGATAATATTTTAGTGAATGCTTCTTGTGCATTTCTAAATGCATCTTTTCCTCTTTCTGTCCCAAATTGAAACCCTAAATGTAAATCTGAAATAACAGCTATTCGCATAAATTTATTTTGAAGTTGAGTTTTAAATTAATTAGTAGGTTGGACTGGTGAAATACCAGATAGATAACGTTTTTAAACGATACTTAACAGTAACACTATGCATAAACTTGGATATACGCCATATGCTCCAAAAATTGGTACAGAAGACCCACGCAGTGAGGGATTTCTTGTGGGTTTTGATTCAACGTATTCTACGCGTGTAGAAAAAATTATTAAAGATGGAAGTATGGAATTGCGTGCAGGAGTAATTGGCGAAAATAGAATTAGCGGATATGTTCATGAATTAGATGAATTAATGCTAGATGGGATAGCAAAACGAATTTTAGATGATAATACTAAAGCAATGCTTAATAATTTACGAGTAAGGTTTACTCAACGTCTTGGCGAAGATCCTATGGCGCATCCTGTGGCAAGAGATAATTTTGGTGATGTTGCAAATTATTCTGAATTTAGAGAATCTAGTATAAAATCAGAAGCATTTATTCGTAAATGAATTTAATAATTTCTACGTATTGAGATATTTCTTTGTTTTACGATGTTTTAATCCAATATCTTTTACGAAGAAGTGGGGACTCAGAGTTGCAGAAGAATTTTGAGCTAAATCAACTAAGGTTTCGCCAAGTGAGCGCCACTCTTTTGTTTTTGAAGGTATTGGTAAATAAACTGTGCAGAATTCTCCAGTAGTATTTTTACAACCAATTATTTTTGGAGTAGTATAATGACCACCGCTTTTGTTACAAATAATTTGTGAATCCGTGATGTCGATTCCTTCATCAATTAGTTTTAAAAGTAATCCTGCAGCTTTTTCATTTCGCTGTTGCTTGTCTTTTGCAAGCTTATAAAAATTAGCACCTAACATTGACTTAGTTAACTGTATTTCCATGTACTAAAACTCAAAAATGGTTTATAATGCTTTCGTATTAACTTTTTTCCACAATTTGCCGGTCTAAAAACCGTTATAAACGATAATTTTTAGTAATAATTAGCTATGAAAACAGCAAATAATGAAGGTGGTTACCTTCCTAATCAACTGTGAGAATTCTAATGTAGCTAAAGCTTTTCAAGGTGATTTACCCCCATGTTCGTAAACTTATTCTTTTAGTGATAGCTAGAAATGTGGGAACTAGTCAGAAAGAAATAATTTTCAAAACAGGATTTTCAGAAAGATGCGTTCGAAATAATTTAAAATTTCTTGAGGAGCGTAACTTGATTTCATCTAGCCGTGATTTTCGCAATCTTAACTTTAAGCAATATAAAATTAAGGAGGATTTTGGGGTTGTAGTGTAACTTGGTATCACTCAGCGTTTGGGACGCTGAAATCCAGATTCGAATTCTGGCAGCCCCATCAAAACAAATATAAACTTTAGGATGTGATATATAATATGAAGAACAAAAAAGAAAATTTTTCAGAATGGTATACTGAAGTAATTCAAGAAGCTGGATTAATGGATTATACAAAAGTATCTGGTTGTATTATTTTTAAACCATATGCTTATGCAATTTGGGAAAAAATGGTTGCAGAAGTTGATAAACGATTTAAGAAAATGGGCATTAAAAATGCATATTTTCCACTTCTAATGCCAAAGAGTCTTTTGATGAAAGAAGTGGAACATTTCAAAGGTTTTGCACCAGAAGTTGCATGGGTTACAAAAACTGGAAATACGGAGTTAGAAGAACCTCTTGCAATTAGACCTACATCAGAAGTTATTATGTATGATTCTTATGCTAAATGGATTAGAAGCCATAGAGATTTACCTTTGCGATTAAATCAATGGAATACTGTAATTAGATGGGAATTTAAACACCCAACACCATTTTTACGGACTAGAGAAATTCTTTGGAATGAAGGACATACAGCATTTGCTACGAAAAAAGAAGCTGAAGCAGAAGGAAAACAAATTATGAGTCTTTGGAAAGAGATTAATGAGGATTATTTAGCTTTACCTGGAATTGAAGGACGCAAAACCGACAAAGAAAAATTTCCTGGAGCAGAATATACTCTCACTTTTGAGTATATTATGCCAGATAAAAAAGCAATACAGGGAGCAGATTTTCATCATGATGGTCAAAATTTCTCAAAAATGTTTAAAATACAATTTTTAGATGAAAATGAAAAAAAGCAATATGTCTGGCAAAATACTTTTGCGATGACTACTCGACAGATTGGTATTATGATTGCAACACATGGTGATGATAAAGGATTAGTTTTACCACCAAAAATTGCCCCAATTCAAATAATAATTATACCTATTTTTGATGCTAAAAGCAAGAAAAAAGTGTTATTAGTGTCAAGCAAAATTAAAGAGCAACTTACTGATTTTTCTGTTGAAATTGACGATAGAGAGGGATATTCACCTGGATGGAAGTTCCATGATGCTGAACTAAAAGGTATTCCTCTACGTATTGAAATTGGACCCAGAGATATTGAGAAAAAAATGGTAGTTATGGCACGGAGAGACACTGGCGTCAAGGTTGACGTCAAAATGAGCCAAATAAAGAAAGAATCTGCTCATTTACTAGCAGATATACAGCAAAATCTTTACAAAAAAGCTAAGAAGTTTTTAGAGTACAGTATTAATGAGGCTAGCAATATGGCTGCTTTTGAAAAGATATTATCTATACAAAAAGGATTTATTCGAGCAGGATGGTGCGGCTCGCAAAAATGCGAAGATAGTATTAAAGATAGGACTGGAGCAAAAATTACGAATTTACCCTATAATCTAAAAGCTACAGGTAATTGTATTTATTGCAGTAAATCTGCTAAATATGTGGCGCATTTTGCGAAAAGTTACTAATCTTTCCAAACGTAAGCTTTTTAAGTCTGAATATATTCATATTTTATTCTTAGTAATTAAGGAGATATTAATTATGGAAAAGCAATATAAAAAAGGTACAACTACGGTAGGTATAATTTGCAAAGACGGTGTTATTTTAGCTGCAGATCAATTAGCTAGTTTAGGTGATTTCCAATTCAATAAAGATGCTAAAAAAGTATTCAAAATAGCCAATAATCTTGCAATGACTACTGCAGGAACTGTTGGTGACAATCAAGCAATTTTACGTTTAATTAAAGCTCAAATGCGATTATATGAGTTAGATATTGGACAACCAACGGTTAAATCAGCTGTAACTTTACTTTCTAATATTCTATCTGACAAATATTTGTATAGTTATTTACCTTACGGTCTTTTTGATTTAATTGGCGGATACGATACAAAACCACGTCTATTTAGTATAGATCCGGTAGGTGGTCTTGGTGATGAGAAAAAATTCGCAGCAACTGGATCAGGTATGGTCGTTGCATATGGTATTCTTGATGCAAATTATAAATCTGGTATAAATATGGTAGAAGGAGTAAAATTGAGTGTAAACGCCATTGTAGCAGCACGTAAGAGAGTTAGTTCTGTTGGTGGCGATAATATTACTGTTTTTAAGATAAGTGCTAAAGGTGTAGAAGAAGTTTCTGCAGAAGATGTATTAAATATTGCTAAAGCATATTAATAATTAAATAATTAACTAATTAAGTTACGGAACGATAATAATGACTGTGATTGATAAAATTCTAGAGAAAGTACCTCGCGACGCAATGATAGTTAATACCGCATACGAAGGTGCTAACATAATCTTGTATACTAAAAATAAGCGATTTTTAATGCATGGTGGCGATATTGTACGAAGACTTGTTGAAGATTTTAAAAAGCGAATTGAATTAAGAGCAGATTCATCAGTTCGTATGGATCCAGAAACTACGCTTGCGTTTGTAAATAAAAGTATGCCCAAAGATGCAGATATTACAAATGTAATTTTAGAACCTGCACGAAGTTTAATTATAATTGAATCAAAAAATCCCGGTAGAGCAATTGGTAAAGATGGTGAACATCTAAAAAATATTAAAGAAAAAACATATTGGACACCAATTGTACGTAGAGAATCTACAATACCTTCCAAAATAACTCAAAATATTAGAAAAGTTTTATATGAAGATAATATTGAACGTAGAAAGTTTTTACACAAAGTTGGCGAGCGTATATATGAACACAAAAAATCATCAGGAAAAGAAATGTGGGCGCGTATATCCTTGTTAGGTGGCGCACGCCAAGTTGGAAGAAGTTGTCTTTTACTTCAAACACCTGAATCTAAAATTTTGTTAGATTGTGGTGTTAATGTAGCAGCAAGTGGAAGTGACTCATATCCAATTTTAACTGCACCCGAATTTGATATACAAGATATTGATGCAGTAATTATATCTCACGCGCATCTTGATCACGCGGGATTTTTACCTTATCTATTCAAGTATGGTTATAATGGTCCAGTTTATTGCACAGCTCCAACTAGAGATGTTATGGCATTACTTCAATTAGATTATATTAAAGTTTCACATGCACAAGCAAAAAATGCGATTTATTCTGCAGAAGATATTAAACAAGTTGTTAAAAATACAATTGTTTTAGATTATAATGAAGTTACGGATATAACGCCAGATATAAGAATTACTTTGTATAATGCAGGTCATATTTTAGGTTCATCTATGATTCATTTACATATTGGTGAAGGTTGGCATAATGTTCTTTATACAGGCGATTTCAAAACTATTCCAACAAAATTACTTAATCCAGGACATTGGACATTCCCTCGTGTAGAAACATTAATTACGGAGAGTACATATGGTGCACCAGAAGATATTATGGAATCTCGTGAAAAAAGCGAGACAGAACTTATTAAGTTAGTTAGAGAAACGATTAAGAAAAAAGGTAAAGTTTTAATTCCCGTTCTTGGAGTTGGTAGAGCTCAAGAAGTCATGGTTATTTTAGAATCAGTTTTTAGAAAAGAAAAACTTAGTGCTCCGATTTATGTTGATGGAATGGTTTGGGATGTTACTGCAATACATAATGCATATCCAAGTTTCTTAAATAAAGAAATTGTACAACAGATTTTTTATAATAATCAAGATCCATTTAGTGCAGGTTTGTTTAAAGAAGTTGCAGGATATAAAGAAAGACAAGAAGTTATTAGTGGCGGACCTTGTGTTGTCTTAGCTACATCTGGAATGCTTGTAGGTGGACCGTCTGTTGAATACTTAAAGAAATTTTGTGAAAATAAAAAAAATCGTTTAATCTTTGTAGGTTATCAGGCAGAAGGATCTTTAGGAAATAAATTACAACGTGGTGCAACTAGTTTTATGGAGAACAATGAGCATTTTGAAATTAATTTAGATATACATACTCTTGCAGGTTTATCAGGACATTCTGACAGAAAAGAATTGATAGATTATGTTCGTAAAATCGAGCCAAGACCTAGAAAAATTATGATTGTACATGGCGAAAACTCAAAGTGTTTAAATTTAGCTTCAACATATCATAAAGAATTTAAAGTTGAAACAACAGCTCCACGTAATTTAGATGCAGTTCGATTAAGATAAATTAAAATTATTTTTTAAATAAAAAATTACATTCGTTTAATTTTCCAAGTTATAACACTAACTGGATAAATTGTTTTTAATTGAGTCTTTAAACTATTGGAAATAGTTTTTGGCGTTGTAATTGCAAATACATCTTTTAGTTCTCTATTTTTAATGTATGCTTCAATATAATTGCGTGCTATTTTTTGAAGCTCAGTTTGAACACTTCTTACAACTTTATTTTGTAGTAATATGTATGCTTTAATCCGAATATTTTCTTTGTCTTTTGTTACACCATCGACAATCGTAATTATTCGACTTTTTGATCGTCTTTCAATTCTTTGAATCTGAGAATTCTGAACAAATATTTCTAGCGGTTCTGTTTGGCAAGTTTCTCCTTGAACTTTTACAATTCTTAATTTTATTTTGCTACTAGAATCGCGCATTGAGCCAGAAATTTCTTTAACGGGAATACAAGTTGTTCTTCCAGGTAGTTCAGCAGGTTCATATGCAGTAACTTCGCCAATTTCTACAGAATTTAAATACGTAGGTGTGACTACTCTGAACCATTTCTTTTTTCCTTTTCGTATTACCTGTTTTGATTTTACTTTCGTTTTAACCATTTTATCCTACTAATAATCTTGCTCTCTCCGGGTCGTATTTCCATTTTGTAGGCAATACTCCTTTTTGTTTGTAATATTTTTCAAGTCTCCTAATTTTTGATTCGATTAATTGTAAACCGCGTTTTGAAGTCATATCTTTTTTGTTTAGTTTCATATGTTTTCTAACACCAACTGCACGTTTTATAAGATTTTGAACATCTTCCGGAATTTCGGGAAGTAATTTCTTTTCTTTAAGAATTTTAGTTATACTTTTTTTTGTAATAACTTCAACATCGGGAACACCATAAGAATCACGTAAAATCATACCAATTTCACTTGTTTGCTTACTTTGCTTAGCTAATTTAACAACAAGCGCTTCAACTTCATCTTTTTTGAGTTTCATCCAGCTAGGTGGTGTAGTTGATAACGGTTTTTTACTACCAGATTGACCTTTGTGATGTGTATGCATTCTTGACATTTTATTTAATATAAGGTTAAAACTTAGTTCGGGTTTAACCAAGCCAAGACTGAGTTAACCTATTCTTTTGCTAGTTTGGACGATTTATAAGCTTTTCTGCGAAGAAAAATTGGTTTATTTTTTTATTTTAATTGTGAATCTTGTGGAATAATTTCAAAATCAAACATTTGAAAATTAGTTGTATCCGAATTTAAACCAAGGTCCTTAGATAGCAGGTTAAAATAAATTTGTGTAGGTATATCTTCGGGATTTTCTTTTAATGATTTTTTAATATAACTAAATGCTTTATCTTTCTTATTTAAACCATGTAATATTTGCGCTTGACCTAAACGTATGAAGCTTTTTTGTTTTTTATCAATATCACTAATTTTGTGAAATATTGTCGTATATACAGAAAGGACGTCCAATTCTTTTCCAGGTATTTGAGCTAATATTTCTGCTTTTGCGTAATAATTCATTAAATCTTCAGGTTCTGCAATAAGGATTTTTTCAATATACGGTAAAGCTTTTTGATATTTTTCTAACCCCATTAAATTGTTAATTCTTAGTTTATTTGAGTTGTTTGTTGTTTCAGTTATATAATCTAATTTCAAATCATTATTATCTGCGAGAGTAGTTATAATTTCATCAAGTAATTTGTTAGATATGTCGAATTCGTTTAAATTTGTATTTGCAATAGCTGTATTAAATTTAAGCATAATTTCAGTAGGGTGTTCAGATAAATAATCTGCTGAAATATCGATTATTTTTTGCCATTGACCTAGAGCGTCATAACTGGTTTGTATAGCAGATAAAAAATCACATTTAGCATCGTTATCAATGTCATTCGTTGTATTTAAACAATGGAAAAATGCATTAATCGCTTTTTTAAAATAATTTAAATTATGGTAGCACAATCCTAAATTGTACCATGCGCTCTCAGATTCAGGTTCTAACGTAACTACTTCTTTGAAACTTGAAACAGCATCATAATCTTTTTCTAAATTTAGTAGAATGCGACCTTTTCTAAAATGAAATTCAGGGTTAGATCTATCTCGCATAATAGCAAAATCAATTGCAGATAGTGCTTCCTCGGGCTTTTCAAGATGCATTAAAATTGACGAAAGAAGTTCATAATTCTGGCTGTCAGTAGTACGTAGACCGTTTGTTATGTTTATTGCGTCTAGTGCAAGTTCGTATTCACCTAATTTTTCAAGCACAACAGCTTTACCTCGCCAAGCTGATTGATGATTAAAGTCTGCGTCAGTACTTATATTAAAATATCTAAGTGCCAAAATATAGAATTCATCTTCAAACTCTAATGTTCCGTCTACGAAATTTACTTCTGCTTTATCAAATAATTTATCTGTTGAGTGAAGTATATTTATGTCATCGAGTACAAGAGCACTTTTATCAAATTTTTCATGTTGATAATAAATTTCACTTTTTAAAGTTAAAACTTGTGCCGGACTAAATCCATCTTTAATCATATCTTCTAGAAAATTTATTGCGTCGTCAAGTTCAATTGAAATAAGGTTATTTTTTAAATCTTGGTAAATGTTCCGTAATTCGTGTAGTGTTGTTGCTTCTTCAGTTCGATGACTTAATTTTGTTAAATGGGCCTTTGTCTCGGTTTCATGAAATGCAACATAGGGTAGTATTGCGCGTGCTGCATCAAGAGGTTTTTCTTCTTTTTCAAAAAATAACGATTCATAGTATGCTGTGTGATGTGGCAGTAAATCTAATTTTGCTAAATATTCTCGCGCTTTATTTAAGTCACCTTTGTTTGCAGCTGAACTCATTAATGCACCCAAAGCGAAATCACCATAATCACCTATTGAAAGAACTTTTTCTTCTTCAATGGGTTTTTCTTCAATTGGTGTTTTTTTCTTAAGTAAATCAACTACGGTAGTTTTTTCTACAATACTTTCTATTTGAGTCATTTAGAGTGAGTTGTGAAAAATTTATAAAATATTCGTTATTCGTGCTTATACTTGCCTCGAAGCTCAACTTTCTTTAGTCTTTCAAGAACTGGCTTGTTTTTGTAAGTTTTTAGAAATTCTTTCCAGCAAGCTTGCCAGATATCAAAGTGTTTAGATTTCAAACATTCTTTGAAAAGATGAACATCAACTGCTTTGTCTTCGATTTTTTCGGAATATTGCGCTAATCCAAAGTCAATAAAAACAATTTCCTTGTCTCGCAAAATCATATTAGATGTGGTTAAGTCACCATGCACAATATTTGCTTTGTGGAGTTTCAAAAGTTCTTTGCCAATTGTTTTACATATTTCTGGAGCAAATATATCTCGAACTTTCTTACCTTCAATTTTCTCAATCTTCAATTTCATATTTTTTTCATCAACATCAAGAATTTGAGGAACTGGAACACCTGCTCGGCTAGCTTTTGCAATCAAGCGAGCTTCAGCTCTAGTCCGTTGTTTTCTAAGCTTCAAATCAATTTCAGGCAAGCGATAGTTCTTTTTGATTCGGTGTTTTATAATATCACCTTTTGAATCATATATTTTAGCTTCTGCACCTTGCGCAATTAATTTCATAATATAAACTAAAAGATATATATATAAAAGTCCTACTTTTGTTTGGATTTTACTCTTTGTCGCGCTATTTTAAGTGCAGCTTGTCTTGGAGATATATTGTTTTTCTTTGAATGTTCAAGAGTTTCTCGCGTATTTTCAGTAACTTTTTCCTCAACAATCTTCCACATTTTTTTTGCATCTCCACCAATATGTTCAACATAGCTAGAGATTACTCCACCAGCATTAGCAACAAAATCAGGTACTAATAGAACGCCTTTATTATGAAATACTTCTTCAAGATCTGGTCGCATTACAATATTACTGCCACAAACAATTAGCTTAAATTTCATATTGCTAATATCGTGTTCTTTTATCAAATCTGGAATTGCAGCAGGTATTAAAATATCTGCCTGAACTTTTAGAATCTCATGTGATGGTTTAACTACGCCTTTTGCAGAAGTTACTGTGCCTTTTTTTGTTTTAGTTTCAGATAGTTCTTTGAAACTCAAACCTTCTGGATTAATTATAACTCCCTTGGAATCAGATGCAGCAACACATTTTGCTCCAACTTCAGTCATGAATTTTGTTACAAACCAACCAACATTACCAAACCCTTCAACTGCAAATGTCTTGTCTTTCAAATCCCAACCAAGGTGTTCTGCAGCAACTTTTATTGCATGGAAAACACCAAAACCAGTTGATCCAAGCTCATGTGGTAAGCCACCCATCTTTGCGGGTTTTCCCGTACAACATTTTTTATTACCATTACCTTCAATCAACCATTCCATTTCATTTTCAGCCATATTCATATCTGGCGCAGCGATGTATAATGAAGGACAAATTGGCTTAATTGCTTCACCAAAAGATTTTACAAGAGCTTTTTTCTCAGAATTTGATAGTTCTTTAGCATTAGCAATAATACCGGATTTACCGCCACCAAAGGGTATGCCTGCAAGTGCGCATTTCCAAGTCATTGCTCTAGCAAGTTTCATAACTTCTTCAATTGAAACTGACGGAGTCATTCGTATTCCACCTTTTGCAGGGCCAAGTGCCGTGTTATCAACTACAGTAAAACCATGTAATCCTGTTTTTTTATTATGGACTTCGAGAACTTTCTCTGGTCCAAACTCATCAAAATCTGTCATATTATGAAAAATTCAAAGAACTATAAAAGCTTAGTGGGTGTAAACTATCAATTATATATAAGATGACCAAAGACCTGCTTGAGCATCTGAAAGCTGAATGTCATAAGTTTTAGTGTCTGTATTGAATAAATCTTTAAATTTGCTGTTGAATTTAGAAGTAATGTTAACTGTAGATGAGATTAAGAAAATACCTTTGCTTCCTACTGAAGATGGTTTCGAAACAATTGGTATTGCAAAAAGTTATGCTTTAGGTGGTATTGTTAATTTTTGTGGTTATGATGTTACGCGTTTTACTCAAGAGGAATTAGATAAGGTAAGTGACGCTCGCTTTTTTAATCCGAGCATAACGTCTTTTGAAAATAATGATGACAGAGTTCTTGTTATTTATCGAGAATTGCGTATGAATGAAAACCATCGTAATAAATTGACGAAGATTTTGAATGGAATCACTCATTGTTATTTTTCATCAAGTGGATTTAATAATCTAACGCCAGGAAGATCAAGAGAATTAGTTGATGATAATAATGAACGAGTTTTAGATGAAAATCAGCAACCCAAATATGTTAATCTTTGTGGACCAAATAAATCTGCATTTGATCTAGGTCAAGAAATGAGTGCGAATTTGAAATATTTTGGGAAGGGCGGTAACAAAATGAGTTATCATGGCAAAGAATCATCCTACTTAATCGTTGAACATTTAGAAAATATTGTTGGTATTTTTAATACAAATACTGAAAATACTGTAACTTTGGAAACAAGACGTAATTTAGCTAAAGAAATGATACCCATATATACTGCACTTGCATTATCTGAAACAATAATTGGTGAAAGTACAATGAGTGTATATAAAGAAAGAACTATTGCAGGCTTGTTAAGTAATGTTGATGCTTTTATTGAATTCGATAAATCATTAACTACACCACCAATATTTGATAAATTAAAATATGTAATTGATAAAGTAAAGGATGCTGTTTGTTAGTTATTTAATTCATTTAATGTAATCGTTTCTAATCTTTTTTCCTATTTTTTAGTATTTTTTTACGTAATTAACCTGATTTTGTAATAGATATACTTATAAATGAATATGTATAACTACTTATAAGTAAACTTATGGTAGTTAAAGTAAAAGTTCAGGAATTTGGAAAGAATAAGCAAGTAATGGTATCTATACCACGAGCTATTGCGCAGTTACTTGGATATAAAAAAGGAAAGACAGCTAACTGGATGTTAGAAGATGGCTTTCTTAAATTGAGGTTAGATGAATAAAATGAGAATACAAATGCGTGTAAGAACATCAGAATACGCTCCATTAATGGATAAATTTATTCATGATAATGATAGAAAACTATATGAAACAAATCCGATAGATTGGCCAGAACCCGAAGCAATACATTTATGTTTAAATGATACACCAAAGCTTGAAGCATTTCTAAATGGAACTGAGTCTAATGTTGAACTTGGTTTTTTAGGCACATTAAATTCGTTCTCGCGCCCAAATAAACGTGAGAATTATGAACATATAACTCGTGAACCGGGAAAAGATGTGAATTATTTTGTTGATATATTTTTTGAGATGAAAGGAATAGATACTAATGTGGACCCTCGTCGATTAATTCCAAAGTTACCTTATTTTGTTGAATCTGGTTTTGTTGGTTTAGGTCATACACACAGAACAGGTAGTAGAATTGATTTTTCAGAAACAGACAAAGAATTTCTGTCAGGATCATTTACGTATCGACCACACATATTATTTGCTCAGAACGAAGAGGGAAGAATTGTAGCAAACATGTACTTGCCGGGAAAAGGAACGTATCAAATTAGTCCTGAAAATATATTGTTAAAATCATTTGCAGAGGTTAGATGAATAATGGTAAATGATAATCGAACCAACATTACTGAAGATCGTTTGAAGAATTTAGAAGGAATAACGCTCGAGAAAACAAAAGATAATATGCGAATGAAAGTTGATGATAAGTGGGTTTTTCCAGTTAGAAATAAGTATATGTTTGCGCCAATTGAAGAAGATCCAATATATTTAAATATTCCAGCTCCAGCGGGAAAAGGAATACGGGTATACTTAAATGGAGAAAATTACGATCAGCTCAATGAAGAGTTAAGCAACAAATTAACAAATATTGTAGCTACAGTAAATGATGCACATGAATATGATTTTGGAGCATGTGTAAGAAAGCAAATTAAACCTTATGAACAACAACCAGCACGGTCAAGAACAACATTAAATAAAGATATAGCAACAATGCTGGAATATGCTCCAGATATAAGTAATCCTGACGCGCCAAAAATAATTTGTACAGGTTCAACAGACTTAATTGCAGATGAATTAGAACGCGCAAATATACCTAAGTTATATTGGAAAGTAGGTAGCGCAATAAAGAAAAATGGAATTCATCATAGTGTAGTTTTTGTATTTGATAACAAAGGCAAATGGGTTTTATTAAATGGTAAAACTCCAGCAAATAATTATACTATAATTCCAAAATCCAGTTTAGATAATGACGTGGAGCGTGTTTGCTAATGGCAAATATTGATATATATGATGGAACTGCAACTCCGCGAGCAGGAAAACAACTTATGTATGCTCTGCAAGATTTAGCAAGGATTAGACAAAAGGAATTTCATATTTTTCCAGACCCTAGAAAATCAAATGATGAAAATACACGAAGATATAATATTGTTAATGGCTTTGCTAATCTTAATTATTTTGAAAATAGAAATGGTAGAAATCAAGTTAATGTAGCACCCATGCCAAAACAAATGGCTGATGCTAAGGGTTTAGAAGAAATTGTAGATGTTGATAGTTTAAAAATTATTATTTTAGCTGATGATATTTTCTGCGGAGAAGAATCTAATTGGTGTATTGGTGTTGCAAATGGAGTTGATTTGTATGATGAGCAAGGTAATTTATATGATGATAGAGACTTTTTAACTGTAACAACATATGACGCAAAGACTGATGTTCAGCTAAAAGATCGATTCTTACATGAGCTTGGACATATTTTTGGTGCTGCTCCAAAAGGACGTTCAAATACTGAAGAATTTTTAGGACCTCACTGTATTAATGATTTGTGCGTAATGCAACAAAGAGATACAGTGGATGGGCAAGAAGAATTAACTAGACAAAGACAAATATATCGTGCACCAACTTATTGTAATCAATGTGTTGCGGATTTAAAATCTTCTGCTAAATTTGAGAGATAATTGAATACAAAACGGGAATTAATTAGTCAAGTTATTTATTTTCTTGAATATAATTATAAGCAGCTTGAGCTGCATGAGCTCCCTGAGCTACACCTGTGATTGCTTGCTTAAAATCATAATCTGTGCAATCTCCTGCTCCAAAAGCACCTGAAACATTTGTTTGAGAATGTTTGTTAACAATTAATTCGTGTTTCTTATTTAGTTTGCAGCCGATTTTTTCAGCTAATTCGGTTTTTGGAATATATCCAATCTCAACAAAAATTCCATCAAGCTTTAATTCTTCTGAACTTTTGTATTCTCTGTCAAGAATAACTTGATTTACAAATTGTTTTCCTTGAATTTCTTTAAGATTTGCTTTGTAAATGATTTCAATTTTTTTGTTTGCTAAAACATTTTTGAAATTTATTGGTTCTGCGCGTAGTTTTTCTCCACGATAAATAATATAAATTTTCTTTGCAAATTGTGCTAGAAGAATTGCTTCTTTAGCTGCAGAATCTGAGCCACCAATAACTGCAACAGTTTTACCTGCGAAAAGTGGTCCGTCACATGTGCCACAGTAACTTACACCTTTACCTCTGTACTCTTTTTCACCTTTAACATCTAGTTGTCGATGAAATGAGCCTGTTGCAAAAAGAACCGTTTTTCCTTCGTATTCGTTTTTTTCAGTTTTAACTTTAAACGAACTTCTTAGTTTTTTAATATCCTTAGCAGTTTCCTGTTTTATTGTAACTTTTTTGTAAGATTTAGCATGATCAATTATTTTTTGAGTTAACTCTAATGCTCCAATTTTTTTAAATCCAATATAATTCTCAATATCGTGAGTTTGTTGTAAAAGGCCACCTAGATTTTCAGCAAGAACAAGAACATTTAACTCATATCTAGCTGCATAAACCGCGGCACCTAAGCCAGCTACACCGCCACCAATAATAACTAAATCATATACCATAGAATAGAAAATAAGTGAAATATAAAAGCTTAATGGGCGAAATTTACTAAATTATTCTCTAATTTCATATACAGGCAGTTCGTAATGAGTCATACCTGCTGAACCAAAATATGTAGCATTTTCTGCTTCACTTAAAATTCGCGGAGAAGAATTCACTATCTCTCGGTTGGGATTGACTTGGTCTTCAAGCTTACTAAATGCATTGATAGCTTCCATTGAATCTCTTCGTAGAGTTTGTCTAGATATATTGCCGCGTTTATTACGTTCATTAAGAAGCGCATCAGCCATTTCCTTTTTGCGTTTTTCTTTTCGTTTTCTTGTACTCATATAACTAAACGATAAAAACATTTTTAAAATTATCGTAACCACAGTAGTATTTTAAGAATATAAGCGAGCCCACAAGGATTCGAACCCCGATCAACCGGTATCTTCCCCCAAATTTTAGTTTCTGGGGTTGGAAGACCTCTTTTTAAAGAGGGATTCCGCCGAAGCCGGCCGCACTATACAGCGCTAAACATATTATTTGGGTTTATTTTAGCGTATCCATTATGCTATGGGCCCACATATAGAAATGATTTTAAGGTTTCTTAAATGTTACCTTTCATGTATGATGTTATAATTATCGGTGCAGGTCCCGCAGGTTGTCGAACTGCCGAATTGTTAGCGAAAGAGAAAAAAGTTCTTGTGATAGAAGAACACTCGGAAATTGGTAAACCGGTTCAATGCACGGGTCTAATTTCAAGTCATCTCTTGAAAATCCATCATGATTTGCCAGATTCTGTTGTTCAAAATAAAATTAAAACAGCTAGATTCTTCACACCAAATAAAACAAATTTTACACTTTCTGTCAAAAAACCCGCGTTAGTTGTTAATCGAGCTAAGCTTGATTCTTGGTTAGAAAATAAAGCAAGAAAATTGGGTGTCAAATTTAAAATTAACACAAAATTTGAAAAATTTACGCAGTTGAAAAATAAAATTATGGTTAAGACAAACAAAGGAGATTTTGAATGTAGATATTTAGTTGGAGCAGATGGAGCACTTTCCAAAGTTCGAGAACAGATGAAGATGGATTTTGAATACAAGCAACAAATTTTTTCCCAGAAAACAAAATCAGGAAAATATAAAGAAGAAGCAGAACTTCATTTTGGTGGACAATATTTTAATTGGATTGTTCCATTTTCTGAAACACAAGCAAGAATCGGCGGACCATCGAAAGAGCAAAAGTTCAAAGGTGAATCTGGAGGAGTAATTAGATATGGATTGCTTCCAACTGCACAAAAAGAAAATATCTTCCTTGTTGGAGATGCAGCACTTCAAGTTAAACCTTTTTCTGGAGGCGGAGTTGTCTATGGTCAAATTGGAGCACAGTGTCTAGCAGATGCAATCATATGTAAGAAAGACTATAATCATCTTTGGCAAGCAAAATTAAAATGGCCAATACAGAAAGGTCTTTTGTTTTGCAGATTTTACTCTCTTCCAAATTGTCTAAAGAATTTGTGTTTTGAAATTGTATATAGAATGCGTTTAGAAAAAATACTAGAAAAATTAGATATGGATTTTTACTAAAGTATTGTTTTGATTTGTTTTGGCGTTAATGTGCAATACTTACCTGTTTCTAATTCACCGATTTTTATTTCTCCAATTTGAATCCGTTTTAATGTTTTAATTTTATAATTAAACGCATTAAACATACGTCTAACAATTCGATTTTTTCCTTCATGAAGCGTTATTTGAACAACAGTCGGACTAATTTGACTTACCTTTGCTGGAGCAGTTTTTCCGTCTTCCAATACTACTCCTTTTGATATCTGATGAAGATGTTCTTCAGAAATTGGTTGGGTTAATTCAACGTAGTAGGTTTTATTTATGTTGTATCTTGGATGCATAACTTTATTTGCAAAATCACCGTCATTGGTTAATAAAAGTAAACCTGATGTATTGTAATCTAAACGACCTATTGGAAACACTCTTGTTTTCAATTTAATATAATACATAATTGTTTTGTATCTAGTATCTTTCAAAGCTGTAACACAACCAATTGGTTTGTTAAACATTAGATAAATTTTTTCTTGTTTACTAATTAATTTACCATCAATTGTGATTTTATCTGAATCTTGGGCTTTATTACCTAATGAAATAATTTTTCCATTAACTTTTACTTTACCTTCTGCAATTAAATCCTCTGCTTTTCTGCGAGAGCAATATCCGTAATTGCTTATTAGTTTTTGAACTCTGTGCATAATATGGGTTATATCGCAGGTAATATAATATTAACTAATTTAACCTATGAATTTGATCCAAAAAAAGAAAGATGACCTAATTGCGTTGCTGACGCAACGAGATACGTTATTGATTAAGATTACTAACTCGATTTTTGGTGAGTACTTTATTGTTTATATTATGAATAATCTTTTATACATAAAGCCTCCACTTTCAAAATATTTATAAAATTACGTATTATAGGGTAGTATGAGTCAAGTTGCAGTTCCATTAATTAGGAAACTAATGAGACGGCATCACCTCACTCGTGGTGAAAGTTTTATCTTGCTTAAAGATTTATTAAAAACCGATATAAATGCTTACCAGTTCCTCGCTTTTTCTGTTGCTTCTCAAACAAAAGGAGAGACACAGGACGAAATTTTAGGTATGTTCGACGCATTGCAGGATGTTACAGGATTAAATTCAGTTAGTGATAAATCTTTGACAGATATATCTAGTTCAGGTGGAGGCCAATTAAAGAAAATTAATGTTTCAACTTTGTCTGCCCTAGTTGTTGGAACTCCTGAAAAACCCGTACCTAAACAATCTTTCTGGGGAATTACAAGTGTTAGTGGAAGTTCTAATACTTTAAATGAAATCGGTATATTTGTTCCGAGTGTAACTTTGGACCTGTTGAATAAAAGTTTAGCAGAAGTAGGTGTTGGTTTTTATCATCATCTTCATATGAGTCCAGGTTTGAATAATTTAGTTAGTTTTGGTAATGTTCTTAGAGATGTTGGTGTGAATACACCATTTAATCTAGTTGCACCAATGTATACGCCATTGGATTTGAATTATCGTTTATTTGGTATTAATGATGAAAAACAACTTAATTTAATTTCATCTTGTTTTAAAAAAATGGGGTACGAGAACGTGTGGGTAGTTCATGCAGTAGGTGGCATGGATGAGATATCTAACTTTGGACCAACAAAAATTAAAGGATTTATCGGCGAATCAGAAATAGATGTTATACTTAATCCTGAAGATGCAGGAATTACGCGAAGCAGTTATGACCAAGTAAAATCAACGAATATACGTTCAAGTACAGAAGATTTTATGAGGATAGTTTATGGACTAGAAACCGGCCCAAAACGAGATTTGGTTTTGATTAATAGTGGTGCTGCGCTTTATTTGTCTGGGCAAGCTAAAGACCTTTTTGAAGGAGTTAGTATCGCACGAAAAAGATTAGAAAACGGAAGCGTTGGAACCAAATTAACTCGATTAGTAAAAATTATCGGGGATCCTGCTAAGTTGAAGAAGGCAAAGGAGCTTTATTTGTAATGAATCAATTGGCATTTAAAAATAGTGTTTTAAGAAACGCCATTTTATGCCAAGTTATTGAACCGTTAGCAGATAAACCTGGATGTACTACGAGATATGTTGATTCTTCACCCGGAACTAAATTAGAGTATTTTATAGTTTCCGGAGTTAATTCAGGTAGATCATTTTATAATTTAGCAGACCGAATAATTAAACAAGGAAGACAACCTCCGAAAATTTTTGATATTGCTTATCAGGCGCAACAAAATAGCATAAGAAATCGTCAAGGTGGCAAAGTTAATTTTGGCGAAATACTACTTTTAGTTCCAATTATAGCCGCCCAAACTTTAGAATTTATAGATACAAATTATGCTACAAATATCGATAATATTTTAGATCGGACAGAAAGTGTTTTGAAAAATACTACTAATGATGATCTTGTTTATTTGGACTTATTTATTGACTTAGCGAGAAAGCAAGCACAAGCATATGCTAAGAAGATTGATAAGGAAAATAATTTCGTTGTTTCCGAAAATCTTGCCGGGAAATTTGACAGTGTTTGGTCTGCAGCTAAATCAAATCCACCCAATGGCTTAGCGATAGAGCTAGCAAAGAAGTACCCTTATACTAAAAAAGCATTTGAAATAATGTCTGCAAATATAGACGAAGGAGTTATTCAAGCAAGTGAAGTTGCATATCAAGAACTTCTGCCTGAAGTTGGTCGAGCTGACGGAACTGCTGATTTTATTGTAGCTGCAATGTATTTAATCTTTGCAAAATTTCAAACAAAATGTCTTTTTCTTTAGATTACATGATATTCTAAAAAAATATATCTTCCGATTTGCTGAAAAGAATCTAATTCTAGTTGCTGATTTGTATTTACTTTTTCGAAAACTTTAACCGATGAAGGGTCTAAACTTATCGGCATTACAATAAGACTTACTTTGTTTACTAAATTATTATTTAATAATGCTCCATTGAGTCCACCACCACCTTCAACCAGAATTTTATTTATTCCCAATAATTCTAGTTCTTCTAGAAAATCCGATAAGTTAACTCTGTCCGATTCAGTTTGTATGTATTTTATATCGCGTGATTGAAGTAGTTCTAAATACTGTGGATTTGTTGATTTATTAACACCTATTATGGTATTTTCAGAACCGTCAAGGAAATGATAATCAATCGGAATTTTAGCAAACGGATCCAAAGTTATACGAGTAGTATCTCCTTTTTCTTGTAAATGTGAGTTGAGTTTTGGATCGTCTATCAGGACAGTTCCAATTCCCACCATTATTGCGTCATACTCCCTTCTTATTTGATATTGAAGATCTAATATTTCCTGAGGTACATTTAGTTTTTTTATTAGCGATAAACTGCTCTCACCTCGTTTAGCCGTAATAATTCCATTTATTGAGCAAGCAGTGAGTATATTAACTTTCATTTCGAAAAAATTCATCAACCTGAGCGAGGTCTTCGTAATCATCTATCTCAAATACGGGTGCAGTATATTCAACAAATCTTACTTTTTCTCCAGATAAGATTGCTCGATTGATAAAATCATCTGGCGGGCGATCTTCTAGATATTCAAATATTTTTTTTGAATGCACTAAAAAATTAGGTATACTGAATGTGTATCCGGCATTTCTTGTTACAAAAATTTGAGGAGGGTTCGGTACAAATTTTGCTTTAAATCTCTCAGACTGAACATAAAATAATGAAGTACAATATTTTTCTTCTATGTGTGTATCTACTAGTTTTTTGATTAATTTATTATCTGTAAAAAACATATCTCCCGATATCCAAGCGAAGTTATCATCAATAATGGATCTTAACGAATAAATATCATCCAATAAGTGCGCATTATCATAAACTCTAACGTCTGCATCAACTTCATCAAAAAAATGCTGAGACATCGGATTTGTTATTATGAGCGGCTCAGCGTTTAATTCGTTACTTAGTGCAAGATATCGATTAAGTAAAGTGCGTTCCCCAACCGCCATAAATTGTTTAGGTGTATTGTTGGGACCGCGTAGCTTAGTGCTTTGTCCGCCAGCTAGTATAACTAACCGCATTAAGTAACTATCAAGTAAGAGTTATAAGTATATCTTTCATTTGAAACTCTTTTAAAATCAAATCAATTAGTAAGCCATGGTTGAGAAATATTTCTTTGGATTTAATATTGAAAATCCTTTCAGGAGCGATATTCTAAATATTCGTTCAGATTTAATAGAAAAAGGCATAGTACGACAAAAGAAAAGATATTTTCCACACGTAACAATATATCCACAAGGTTTTAACGATGAGAAAACACTTATTAAAATATTCAAGAGTTTATCTTTCTCAGAATTTGAATTAAGCTTTACTAAAATTTATATGAAGCAGTTCTCGAAAAAAATACTTTATTTAGAAGTAAAAATTACACCCCAAATACAGAAAATACATAACATTTTTCTTGATAAATTCGCATCTTTGCGTAATAATGCTTTAGCACAAACTATTCTTCAAGAAAAATCAGACATGTCTGATAAAAATATCGCACTAATTGAGAAGTACGGTTATCCTTATTGTAGAGACCAATATAGACCACATATAACTTTAGGAACATTCAATGACCTGAACAAATTGAAAATTGCTACGAAAGCATTTAGCAATATTGAAATTCCAGAATTTTTGTTGATTAAAGAAATAATTTTATTCAAATATAATGAAAAAAATGATTTATGGGAAGAGTTAGATAAAATAAAATTAAGTGCCCCCAACGAGATTTGAACTCGTGTCCTCAGGTCGAGAACCTGAGATGATTGGCCGGACTACACCATAGGGGCCTGAGTAATTGCTTTGTTTTTTGTTTATAAACTTTTTTAAGAAATGTAGCGTTTTATAATAAGTGAATATTCCTAATAAGTAGTGACGTTATCAAAAGTTTTTTAAAGGTATCTTTTTACTTACCAAGATGACAATAAAACAACCAAACGCAGATAATACTATTGAACTAGAACAGCTAGCAAAACCTTTTGATGTATCTATGGAGTCCGGTAAATATGATACACTTATTAGTACAAACTTAGAATTTCTTCGAGGAACTGTTGAAAGAATCGAAAAAACACATGCTAGTGAAATTTCACCAGTTGATTCTAATCTTATGGCGTATTATGAAGGTGTTCGTGATAGCGATCGTAGCACACTAAAACCGTTTGAAATACAAACTATTGACGGTATTGAATCACAAATTCGGGGAGCTAAAACTTTTAACTTATTGGGTGAAGTAAAACGTCAAATTAGTACTGGAGATATTATATCAAGTTATTCAAGTTTGATTGAATTAGCTAAAATTTTACCAAACGTAGAATCTGTTGAAGGAAATCAAACATATTCACCTGAAAAAATTGTAATTACTGTCGCAGACGTAGTTTCACAAATTCCACCATCTAGACCTGGAAAACCAACACTTGTTAATATTCTTGTTAAGGACCCAAGTTGCTTAGCACAAAATGTTGAATTAAGTAATGAATTTGTAAGAGAGTTACTTGATAATTATGCAGTAGGTGCTTCTAGATCACGTAAAATCAATGGCGTAAATAATGGATTCAGTCAAGGTGTAATCTCTAAATATAGATATGCAATTAAAAAATTACGTAAAGAATTACCTATATCTGACATTGATGAACAATCAATTTTAGCTGGATTACAAAGTAATTATACAATATTTGAATCAGAACTTAAACAAATTAACTTATCTCTAGAAGAAAAATTATCTTCAGGACAAAATATATCTAAAAGTTTGAGAAAATTACTTGGTGAAGTTGGTAGAGAAAATCCATTAGAACAATCTCAAGAAATAATTGAATATGCAATTGGACATATGAATAGTGTACATGATTTAATTACACAAGCATCACGTATAGCGAAAGTGGATAGTCCTGTAAGTGCAATTGATGAAATTGTTATACCTCAAAAACCCGTTGTTCAAAAAGAAAAAATTTCATATGGTGGGCCGTTAGTTTCGTTTGAAAGTCCAGTAGCTGAATATGATTGGAAAAAAGTCCAAACAAATCGAGATGAAGATAATCCTCTAGGATATTATGATATCGATGTTCCAATATCTGTATCTGTTCCCGTTAAAGAAGATGAAATTAGACGATTAGAATCAATTAATCAACGAAATAAAAAACAAGCTATGGGAGAAGTTAAAGGAATTCGTGCAAGACAGCAAAATGATGCAGAATTTACTGTTGAATATTTAACTAGCGAATTAAATCAAATATCTAATCAATTATTTGGTGTTGATATTAATGAAGATTTAACTAAACATATTTTTGAAAGTGGAATTGAGAGAATGTCACCAAAAACTAGATCCTTGGAAGTAAAAATTAGCTCATTAAGATCGTATGTTAATGTCACTGAAATAAATAATATGTTGAAAAAACAAGTTGCGGGAGAAACTGAAAGTATTTATTTTAATGCATTTGTTAAAGATATGGATGAGCGAAATCAAACATCTAGACTTGAAGCTGCAATGTTGCTTGCTATCTCAGGAAGTAAAATTTTAGCAGATGGTGGAGAACTTACATCAGATAATGATGAAGTATGTTTAACTGTAAATGAAGCTATTGCTGATTTGTTTAATATGAATGGAGCTGAATAAATATGAGTAATGGAAACAATTCTTATATTGCACACCATGTTAATCTTTGGAATAAAGGTGGAAAAGTTTTAAGTGGATTAACTTTTAAAAACGGTGGTCGTACATCTAAAAAATCAAAAATGAATCCTTGGCAGTATGTGTTAACTTTAAATCAATCTGGTTGGGATGTTGATTTTTCTGGAGTTAGACGTGAAGATATTGCTAGAAAAAAACATGTTCCAGATTTACTTAAATTTTATATGTTAGAACATGGAATTATTTTCAAAGAAATTGTAGCTCGTTTTGAGGGAGCAGTTAAAACTTCTGGAAGTGTTCGTCCAGTAAGCGAAATGATTGAATCCATTGGTGGATATGGTTCTTTTGGCCATAAAAAACAATTGTTTAACTCGCCAATTGGACGTAAGAGAGAGCATCGTAGTTTTTTGGAATATATTGGGGCCAATGAGTTATTTGATACGGTTAAAACAAAACCTGAATTTACTAAAAGACATTTTATTGAAACAATTATTTTTCCGTTAAGAGAAAGTTGTAATTTTATGGGTTTAATTGACAGACCAACCGATAAAGATTCAAGAATTTACGTAAGACACACTACTGATGAAGGAGAGATTGTAACATTAAAAACTGATGCAAATGGTACTGATATATATGAAATTAATTTACCTGCTGCGCGATTAGATGACATGCGTAAAAGAAACACAAACACCTATGGAAAGTTTGCAAAGAGATATGGTAATATACCCGTTTTACCGGATAACCGTACAGGATTACATTTATCTAAAGTAACAACTAGTTGGGAAGATACAGTAAATTTCTTAAGAAAATCTGGTTTAAATCAGCCAATTAATTATTGGCAAGATTGCAATTTGCCAATTGCTCCCACAGATGTACTAAAATCTAAAACTCGTGCAGAAGAAGGTTATATTTCACTTGTATTTAGAACTCCCGTTGAAAACGAAACAGCAGTTATTAAAATAAATCGAGATACACTTGGTATGGAGTATCTCTTAGATGATAGCGTTATGAGTTCAGAACAATTTAGTTTACAGTTAATGAGTAATTTTTTTGCTAATGTTATTGAACCATCTAAATTGTTCAAAACAACTTCAGACGCAGTTCAAGAAAGAGTCAGAAAGATGTCAACGTTAGAATCAAGATTACCTGCGTATATGGGTAACGGTAAATAATTATTTTTCAAAAAATTCTTGTATTTTATCACCAAAATAATCTGTTATTTGTGGATTCCAATCAGGAGGTATTATTGTAGCATATCTGTTCCAAGAAAATCTTTTATCGAGAAATGCAATTATACCTCGATCTTTTTCACTTCGAATACATCGACCTGCTGCTTGTAGTGCTTTATTCATCGCGGGAAAAGTATATCCATATTCCCAACCTTTACCAAAATTATTTTGATAATAAGCAATAACTGCTTTACAAGTTAAATCTGGCGGTGCAAGAGGAACACCAACAATACCCACGGCTTTAAGTAATTCTCCAGGTAAATCAATACCTTCTGAAAAACTTGCACCTTGTACGCCAATAAGTGCACCACCCCCATTTAGTAAATTTTGTTTAAATTTTGCGATTAATTCAGAGCGTTCAGATTTTTTCATTCCACGAACCTCGACAAAAAGTTCTTTTTCAGCAATATTCGTTAAGTAAAACATAGTTTTACTCAAAACATCATATGACGAGAAAAATATTGCCGAATTACCTTGTACATTGTTGATAATATATGCGCAAGATGCAGCAATTTTTTTGAACATTTGTTCATTACGTTCTTCGTATTTAGTTGTTATATTTGATGAAATAAGGACTAAACGATTTTTATCAGGAAATGGATTTTTATATATTTTGATTAAAGTATCTGTATTTAATCCTAGAATATCTCGATACATTTCACCTGGAACCAGTGTTCCCGACATTAGTATTGAAGAGTGCGCAGTATCAAAAACTCTTTGTGATAAAGCACCAGGATGCAAGCAATTATATTCAACGGATATAAATGGACGACCTCCTTTGGTTTTTTCTCTACGTAATATTCGTATAAAACCTTCTTCATCATTTAACCAACTTTTCAGAAAATTAACAAAATATGTTAAATTATCTCCTTGATCAGGATCTTCGATATCGTCAATGGTGTCTTCAAATGAACTAACTACCTCATCATATTTATTTTCAGAAGCTACTTCTACAATATCAATAAAATCTTTTTTTGAGATTTTTACTTCGTTTGATGCGTGCAATGCTTGATCAGCAAACATCTTAAGACGATTTGATATATCCTTTAACATAATATCTGTGTCATTAAAAACATCATTTTTTAACTCATCAGCTAATCGACTTAATGCAAAAGTATTGGTTTTATGTGTTAGTAAATTTCGTACACGATTTGGAAGATTGTGTGCTTCATCAACAATAATAATTGATTGAGTGATATCTTTTTTTATCTTAGATAAAAAGAATTTTCGAACCTTTGGGCTAAATAAGTGATAATAATCCCCAATAATTACTTCTGCTTGTTGGGCCATTCGCATTGAAATTTCATATGAACAAAATTTTCCATAACATAGCGAAACAACGTCTTCAACATTAAGTGGACCTTTTTTAAATAGTGTTTCAACAAAAGCGTCTGCATCATCAGTATATTCATTTTTTTTAAGAGTTTTAGTAATCAGTTTGCATTCTCCTTTTTTTCTTTGCGAAATACAAAATTCCATAAAACCAGGTACATCATAATCAGACATATGTGGGCACATATTTTTTTTACCAACAAAATCAACTGCTTTTATTTTATGTTTTTTGTTTATTTCTTGTAATGTTTTTATAATCATATTATGTTGGGTATTTCGGGAAGTTAGAAAAAAGATAGTTACACCTTTTTCAATAGCATATTCAAGTGCAGGTGTTAATGCAGCAGCAGTTTTACCCAAACCAGTGGGTGCATGCGCAATAAGATTTTTTCCATTTTCAATTGCTTCTTTGATATCAGTCATTAATTTGTTTTGTTCAGGTCTAACTTTATCAAATGGAAAAATTTGCATTACTTTGAAGTTTATTTAAGTTATTTAAACTTTTAGTGGAACTAGTAGATTGTATGTCAGAGTGAACAGTAGTTACGATATTTTTATATATACAAAGCTTTTCGTTAAGTAAATGGGCAAACCTGTTTTAGTTTCTGGAAATCCTAATTTACTTTATGTAAAAAACTTACTAGCTGCACTGGACAAAAAAGGAATTCCAGTAGAACAAAAGAAGCCTGATTTTAATAATGGTTCTAAAGTAATTGTTATTACTCGTTTAGATGATGTACTAGATTTTAATAGCACAGATTGGAGTAAATCAGATACACCTCGACCGAGAGTGTACGCATTTGGTCAAATAATGTATCATGCAGATGGTTATTTTCCACCCGGCGATGTTGATAGGCTAGCTGAACAAATCGATCAAGATTTAAAAACATAATAATTTACCATATTGTTTAAGCTAGATTCGAATTTCAAAAGGTTTTTAACTTTTTATTACTTATGTAATGATTAGGTGATAAAATGGAACATGATTTTACTAAAATTGATAATGATTTTATAACTAGTCTTGAAATAGATCAAGCCAAATATGAGGAGTTTACAGCAAAATATGTGACTAAAGTTAATACCGAACTTGTAAAAGCAGGCGGTATTGAAGTAGTACTTACTGATTTTTTAATGCTACCACCAATGGTATCAAACAAAAACGATTTGTATGAAATGATGGAAGAAACAAAAGAAAGCACAGAGATCGGTCAACATTCTAAAGAGCAAATAGATAAATCAATCGATTTTTTGGTTAGTAAAAATATATTAATCGAATCATCAACAGAAGGAAATGATGTATCTTATAAAATAAATCCATTACATCTTAAATTGTTGGGCACAGGGTATGGAGTACTTATGAAATATTTTTTTGATGGTACAATGAACTTTGATAAAGCACACCCATTTGAAATGAAAATGCCAGATGGGGAAGTTAAACAGGGTTTTATATGTAAAACTTGGCAGGAATATGCTAAGCAAATTAATCTTGAAGCGATGAAATTATAATTAGAACTTCAATAATCGCCCATGTTGTTTAAGCCAACCTTTATGTCTGCGATAATCTGGACACTTATTCTGAACGTCTGTCCAGAATCTAGCAGAATGATTCATGTGATCTAAGTGCGTTATTTCATGAGCAACAACATAGTTTACAACTTCCATCGGAGCCATCATAAGTTTCCAGTTGAAATTTAGATTGCGTTTAGTTGAGCAAGAACCCCAGCAAGTTTTCTGTCCTTTGATTGCAATTCTTTTGACGCGATCTGAATAACCAAAATTCTGAATCATATTGGGAAGGATTTTCCGACTTTGTTTAATATACCATTTCTTTAATTCAGCTCTTACTTGTTCATAATCGTGGTCACCAATTTCTAACTGAAATTTATTCGTTAGAAAATTTAATTTTAGTTTTTTAGAATCTGGAATAATTTCAACAGGATACGCGTTTCCCAAAAAACGAATCTCATCAATAATCTTTGGCCGAGATTCAATTTCTCGTTGAAGTTTATTTAAGTGAGTATAAATCCAACTAGCTTTTTTCTGAACAAGTTTAATTGCTTCTCGTTCATGATTTTTACGTGGAATTGTAACTGCAACATCCCCTTCGTTTGAGATTCGTAAGATGATTCGCCTAGCTCGAGCATTGACTTTGATTGAAAATTCTATTTCTTGATCGCGGTAGAGAATTGAATGTTTCATATCAAAATGGGAAGTAATTTAACTTTAATAACTTGTTGTTAATCATTGTCGTATATGCTTTTAGAATTTCATTAAATTGATGTTTGAATTCAGATATGAAATTGTTTAGTTCATTTAGATCCTTGATTGCAATATTTATCGAAAAATCAAATGATCCGATTCTTTTTGAACAATGGGTCACACACGCCTGAGATGCACACCAGGAAATAATTTTTCGTTCATCTTTCATTGAGTGATTTTTTAACTGCAAGAGCAAATGATATTGATGATATCCAATCGCATTCAAATCAATTAAAACTCGATTGGAAGTGATTAATTCTTTTTGTAACCTTCTGAGCCGATATTTTACAATATCAATCGTTAGTTTAGTTTTTTTTGCAATATCGATTATGTGGGTGTTGGATGCTTGAGAAAGTATCTTCAAGATTTGTCGATCTGCATTATCAATGTTGAGAAGTTTTTCTTCTCCAGAGTATTTTTCTATTTTGGGAGTTGTCGTTTTTTTATCGAGGAGGCGTTTATCTGCTTTGAATATTTTTGTGTATACTACAATATTGAAATTACATTCTTCAATTAAATCTTTAAATTCGTATTTAAGATCCATGATAAATGCATCTAATTCTACGATGTTTTTGACAGCTACAGCAATAGAATAATCGTATCCGCCTTCAGTTTTAATGCAGTATAATACTGACTTGTTTTTAATTAATGTGCGAATAAATTGCGGTTCAGTATGTTTGTTGTAATGTAATTTGAAGAATAGTCTATATGTTTTGTACCCGAGTTTACCTAAATTTATTGTACTTATATACTTCAGTATTATGCCCTGCTTTTCTAAATTAGCAATCCGATACGCTGCAACATTGCGTCCTATCCGCAATTTCTTTGCTAGTTGTGAGAGCGGTTGCCTGCAATTGGAATCTAATTCGCAAAGGATTTTTCTGTCAATTATGTCCATTTTACAATTCGAGTAAATAATATATAAGTTTTACCTTTTTTGTAAGAAATACGGTCGCAGATATTATATCTAAAGTAAGGTATAGTAATATATGAGAGACAAAGTGTATACGTCATCGGTGTGTAACATACCGCCGTGCGAAAAACTTCGTAATGTACTTTATGTAGAATTACAAAACGGATGCCCAAAAAAATGTAATTATTGTAAATCTTATCAAGGAATTCCTTTCAAAAATCACGCGCTTTCCGCTGTTGAGAACAATACAGATATTGTGTTGAATGTTCTTGAAAATCGATTTAGTGTTATACATGGATCATCTGATGCTGAAGCAATTGATCGAGTTTATTTGGGAGGTTCAGATATCTTATTGTATCCATATGATGATCTAAAATGCGCAGTAAAAAACATTCAGACCAAATTGCATGAAAAAAATAACAAAATCAGAAAAATTAGTGGATATACGACGATTAAAAGCTTAAAGCAAATGTCAAAAAAGAAGCTTTCAGATTTGAATAATTTGGGAATAAATGTGTTATACATTGGTGTTGAGTCTGGATCAACTAATGTCTTAAATTTAGCTAATAAGGGAGACACAAAAGAAGATATAATATCTGTTGCAGATAAACTCCGTGATTTAGATTTTATGCTTTCTGTAAACATCATGCCGGGACTCGGTAATATTCAGTATTATTATGAGCACATCGTAGATAGTGTGGATGTGCTTGTTGAACTAGCTCCAAAATGGATAACGTTTCTTTCATTAGATCCTACTGAAACAAAATATGATGAGATAGTTCGAGAAGAGGATAATCGATATTTGACTTCAGACGAGTTAGTTAGTCAAGCTAGAGCAATTTTATCTGGTTTGGAAGAGAAATTCCGATCAGATTCGCCATGTTTGGTAGCTGCATACTCTAATGAGGTCACAAGTATATGTGACAATAACTTTATATTTAGAAGTCACATTGGAGGTAATAAAAATGACTAAAGCAATATTCGCGTTTACAGGTGATCCGCCAACACTCGGGCATAAAGACATAGTTAATCGAGCGTCAAAGATGTTTGATTCAGTAATGGTAGGTATTGGAGCTAATCCATGTAAAACACCATTATTTAGTTTAGAAGAACGACTCCAAATGTCTCGAGAAACATTTAAAGATATTCCAAATGCGAGCGTAGATTTTTTTGATGGTCTTTTAGTCGATTATGCTGTGGAGCAGGGTGCAAATGTTATTGTTCGGGGTGCGAGAAATTCACAAGATTTTGACGATGAAAAAACTTTACATCGAATAGGTCAGAGTCAATCTGATGTTGATACAGCAATCTTATTTGCAAGCTCAGAATTTGAACAGGTTAGTTCGACTTCAGTTAAAGCACTGCAAGTAGAAAATGGAAACATACGTGCACAGGTTTCATTGAATGTAAAGCAAGCGCTTGAAGCGAGATTATCTGGCCAGTACATGGTTGGGATTACTGGAACAATTGGAACTGGAAAATCATATGTTGCAGACAAATTAGTTGAAATCGGTAAAGAACGTTTTGTTGAAGTTCATAATGTTGATCTGGATAAATTAGGCCATTATATTTTAAGTAATTCTCCAGAACCTATTTACAAAAATGCTAGGGCGAAAATTATTGATACGTTTGGTGCAGAAGTTTCAAATAAAAATGGAACAATTGATCGAAACTCACTAGGTAAAATTGTGTTCCAAGACAAAGAAAAATTAGCACAACTCGATGAGATAATGTATGAACCAATCATGCTTAGATTAAAATATGAACTTAGAGGGAAAAAAGGAATTATTTTGATTAATGGCGCGTTACTTGCTGAAAATAAATTATCTTACCTTTCAAATAATAATGCGATTTTAGTAGGTGTTGACGAAGAGGTTCACCACAAAAGATTGAATGCACGTGGTTTGACTCATGCAGGAATTGAGAAAAGATTGGCGAGTCAGCTAAGTACTGACGAAAAAAAAGATCAATTGGAAACACAAATTTCAAAAGATCAATACGGAAAAATTTTTGAATATAATAATTCTGAGACTGGCGGACAAGGAGTTTACGCATTGTTCGAAGAATTGATTAAGGAAATAGATGTTTATGGTGAGTTAAGATTCAAGAGCACATGGGATAATGTGCATGCTAACGGATCTGCAGATGAAGTGTATCGAAGTCTTGTTAAGAAATACTCTGAACCGCATCGACATTACCATAATCTTCAACATGTCATGTTAGGTTTGGGAACAATTGGTCGAAATAAAGAGAATTTCGAAGAGTTAGATTTGGCTACACTTTCTTGGTTTTTCCACGATGCAATCTATGATATCTTTGCAAAAGACAATGAACAAAAAAGCGGAGAATTGTTCTATAAGACATTCAAGGATGCAGGACTGCCAGAAGATTTTCTTCAGAAAGGTTATGATTTGATTGTTGGAACTGAACATGCAGGTGGACTGGAGACAAACGACCAGCAACTTTTAGCAGACGTTGATTTGGCAGGATTAGCAAACCCTCCAGAATTATTTGATAATTATTCTAGATTGATTGAGCAAGAATATACTACTCGGACAAGTGTATCTAAGGTAGATTTTAAAGCAGGTAGACAAGCATTTCTTGAAATGTTCTTAGCTAAACCAAATATTTACTCAACTAATAAACTGAGAGATTTATATGAATCAAAAGCTAGAAGCAATATGGAACGAGAACTAACTCAGTTGGTTTCAGAATGAGGCTCTTTCCATTTATATCTTGTGAATAATCCTTCTTTCTTTTTTTCAATATATTCTTGTTGAACTAACTCTTGAAAAACTTGAGCCCAAAGACGGTTGAATTGACGGAGTTCTTTTTCAGCAACCCATTTGTTCGCCCATTGAGTCATAAATAAATATCTTATTTGATCAGCAACATGTCTCTTTTCAGTTTCTCTATCCATTACATTTTAATGGAGAGCATATTCTTAAATTTATCATAAACTGCATTTGTATCTAGCTTAGGATTATCTACAACAGCTTTGTAAATTAAAGCGCTGAACAGTGCAGAAAATCCAACGTTTCCAATTAAGTGATAAATTGTAAAAGGTATCTGACCAAGAACTGTAAATTGTAAGGTCTGGCCAAAGAAGAACATACCCATACCTACACCAGTTATTGCATCATATATAATTGTTCCAATTACAGCAAAACCCACATAGTAGCGAGTTTTATTTTTCTTACTCATTAAATATTGTGCAGCAAAAATACCAATTACACCATAAGTTATTGAAGTGATTACTGTCCAAATTCCAACCATACCTGTTACAAAATCAATTGCAAGTATTGCAGTAAATGCAAATATAAATCCAGCAACACTACCGTATTTTTTAGCAAAAGGCAACATAGTAAACATAATCGGTTCTATATTTGGTAAAGGCATGTTAATATATTTTCGAATAAATATACAGATTGTTAAACCAATAATATATTTAACTAAACTTTTTCGATTCATAGTATATGATAAATTAAACAGTTTTTAAATTTATATATTCTGGAGAAAATCTTTGAGTTTTGAGATTGCCAAACCGCGCATACTTATTTTATTTTTTTCATCAATAGACATTTCACTAAACGTTTTATCAAATCCATCTGGCTGGAAAATCGTATCCCATCCAAAACCATCTATTTTTGAAGTAACTAATTTGCCAGTTATTTTTCCTTCAAAAAAACTAATGTTGTCTTTATCTTTTGCATATCCAATTGAGCAAACCGCTGTTGTTTTGCAATCACCTAATTTTTCAGCAATCTCGTAAATCTTTTCATTGCCCATTGTTTTCAAAAACCATTTAATTAATGGACCTGGAAGACCATTTAAACAATCCATATGAACTGCAATATCGTCTACAATAAATGGTCCAGAATGATGTTTAAATGCTTCATGAAGTTTTGCCCCAATAACTTCTTTAGAATCAATACTTTGAATCTCAGGTAAATCAATGTTTAGTTGTTCAAGTTCAGGAATAAGTTTACTCGCTTCACGAAACTTTTTTTCATTTCCCGTTACGAAATAAATTGTCATAATTTAATCTTCTCTCCAAGTGCGTCAAGAACCGTTTTTGTCATAATTTCTTTGCTCCAAGGATTTAGGAATCCGTCAACTACAACAAAATGAATATTTTGTTTTTTTAGTTCTTCAATTGCTGGAACAACTTTTGTGTTAAACTCATTTAATCGCGATTTTATTTTTTCAACAGTATCATCGCTTCGTTGGAAAACTTCACTATCACAATCATGACAATGAGTGTTGTTTTTTGGTGGATTGTCTAACATATGATAAGATTTATTACATTTCTTGCACGTTCTTCTGTGAATAACATGGTTGATTATGTTTTCATCTTCGCGATGAACTTCAATAATCATATCAACATGACTTCCATTAGCTTCAAGAATTTTCATTAAATATTTTGCTTGTTCAGGAGTTCTTGGATAACCATCTAATATGCATCCTTTGTAATCATGTTTGCTAAAATATTCTGCAAAAACTTTGTTTGTAACTTCATCTGGAACCCACTTCCCATTTTCAACATAAGATTTAACTTCTTGAGCCAGAGGATTATCTTTTGCAAGAATATCTCTAAAAATTTCACCAGTTGAAAGCTGTTTTAGTCCGAGAGTCTCAGCAATTACATCGATTCGTGGCTGTTTTCCCGCACCAGATTTGCCCATTACAATTATATTTTTAACTTCATGTTTTTGTATCATATCACTGAGAAAAAAGATAATTTAAAAAGATATTGTCTGTTTAATGCGATAAATGTAATAATTTTAAATATTAAAACGTACGACTTATGTATTTAAATATGAACGTATTGGTTCTGTTTGTAAATTTTGTTATAATATGCTAAGCGCGTAAGGCATTGGTTTGGATAATCTAAATTCAAGTGGAATCGTTTGTTGATTGATTCCCGGATTAATTTCCACAGTATTTTTAATTAAATCTATATAAATACTGCCTAATGATGGGTAGGATTGACCTAGAAAAGTATTTACTGGTATCGTTTGGATTTTTAATTCACTTAATAATTTATTTGTAAATTCTTGTTTATTATAACTTTCAATTATTTGTATTGAGCTGGGCGTTTTTCCCGAATTTGTTTTAGATAAGTTCCATAGAATTGGCATGATGTGTTTGAAATCTTTTGCTTCAAAAAGATGTGCTAAAACAATATCTTCGGAATTTTCCCAAAAAATTCCCGTGCAAGTGTAAATTCCAACAGTTTTAATCTGTTCAGACACACAACCGGCTTTAAACAAGTAGGGCTCGCCGATTTTTCTATCATCTCGCGAATAATCGCAATGGTATAGCTCAAATGAACCGTCTTTTTTGATAATTACTCCTTCGCGTTCATGAAGATTTAGCACCTTCTCTATACTTTTAATAATCATAACTACTCTCCGGTATTTAATTTAAAAAGGTTACTTCTACGCGAATAAAAACCCTTATATTTGATTTTTTAGTACTATGAAATGTTAATGGAATCAGAATATGATGCACATTTTAACAAATATGTATCATTGATTGAGAAACTTGCACAAGGAGATATTTCAGTCGAATTTTTTAGATATTTGAGAAAAAATTATGAAAACGATCACAAATAGCTTCATAAGCAAAACGAAAGCGTTTCATTCAAAACATCGTCTGAAATGCGAGATTTTTTGTTAAAACAATATTCAACATTATTAGATACACAATATAATTCCGTAGTAATGAATGAAATTAATAGAATGGCCTCGCATGAACAAACTCATGCAGAGGTTATGGAAGAACATGGATTTAAACCAAAATTTTATTTATTTAATGTAGGATATCCGCAGGAAGATAATCGTAATGATATGTTTTTGTGGAGCCCGTGTGTTATATAAACTAATTTTAATCGCAAAACGCGTAGATGGAACAAGCAAGATATTTTAACATATTATGTTAAATTATGTACTTTTGCAGATGCATCAAATAGTGACAAGGCAGTTGCTAATGTTGCTCAACAAGGAATAAATAAGCTTACTTTAGCGCTTTCTTAAAATTCTTAATAAGTGATATAATTTCTTCTTCGTTTGAAGTATGATTAATTTTCTCACGCAATTTGGTACCACCAAAAATACCTTTTGTAAACAAATGTGCATGGGCGACCATATGTCCAACTGTAATGTTGTATTTTTTACAGAGCTTGGCGTACTCTAAAAAATGATTAATTTTTTGTAAATCAGTTGGCTCGGGCATTTCTTCACCCGTTTTAAGATAATGAATAACTCGCTTGAAAATAAATGGATCTTTAGCAGCCGCTCTCCCAATCATAATTGCATCGCAACCAGTTTCATCAAACATTTTCTTAGCCGAAGGACCATCAATAATATCACCATTTCCAATTACTGGAATTGAAACAGTTTCTTTAACCTCTTTTATTGCTTTATAGTCCACCTTACCAGAATAGCTTTGCGCAGTTGTTCGTCCATGAACAACAATTGCATCTGCACCTGCTTCTTCAGCAATCTTTGCAATTTGTTTATGGTTCTTTTTCTTGTTATTTAATCCTATACGCATTTTTACTGTAACTGGTTTTTTTGTGTTTGCTTTTAAAATTTTAATGATTTTGCGAACTTTTTCAGGTCGGCCTAAAAGTGCAGAACCTGCACCATCTCTTAAAATATGTGTTGCAGGACAACCAATATTAAAATCAATAATGTCTGCCTGTTCACCAATTTTCTTAACGGCTTTTTCAATTTGTTCAATTTGTTGACCAAAAAGTTGTAATGCAACTGGACGTTCAGCATTTTCAACCTTTGTCATTTCCATTGTAATTCGATTATTATGATTAATTGCATTAACTGAAACCATCTCTGTCCAAACTAAACCAACACCCTGCTTTTTTGAAAGAACTCTAAATGCTATATCAGTAAGACCGGCCATCGGAGCTAGACATAGATTATTCTTTATTTTTACCGAACCAATCTTACAAGTCTTCATAATAAATATCAAATTAATAATTTAAATAAGTGCTGGGGAAAGTTATTGATATAAATTTAATTTGGCTATCAACCACAATGGTGAAATCCTTAAAAATGTAACTTTAACGAAGTTATATGGATATGTATGCTGAGTGGGATACTACCGAAGAATTGAATATGTATACTATACGGAATACTGTCGGTGAATTTTTTGAAAAAAAAATAGCAAAAGTCTTTGGTTTGTATACTACTAATGCTGCAAAGGCCGGTAAGCGAGTGTTAGATCTTTCAACAAAAGATAACTGCTGCGCCTTTGAATGCAAGGCAGGTTTTAAATCAAGTGGGGGAATTATTCTTGAAAAACAAATAAATCCAGTACAGCGACCATTACCTTGGATTAATATGTTCTATGTTTTTGGATACCATACTTTGAGACGTATACAAAAAAACTATGGAACTGAAGAAGAGCTCTTAACTGCATTAGATTCAAATATTACTTCTTATCATATTATTCCTGAGATGATTGTTAGTGCATATTTCAAAAGCAAAGTACCTCGTAATATAACTGCTAGAAACGGTTCTGTTCGGGATAGATATGTTCCAATGCCAGAATCTAACGCTAGAAAAATCTTTTACGAAGATCAAAGAATTTGGGCACAAATGAAGCTTTCGCCAGATAAATTTCATACGATTAGCCCACATGAAAAAGTTTTTGTTACAGCTCAAAGTCCCGAGATGCTTGAGACGCTCTTAAAACACTTTGATTCTAAAAATGTTTAAGAATATCGAAAATTGAGTAGATTTTTAATCCCGAATTGTTAGTTGCAGATAAGTAATGTTACTGATACATCACACTATATGTTTCAATATTTTGAAGATATTGTAAAATTTCTTGCAGAGTAAGGTTTTTTGAAATGCGTGATACTCTTGTCAACTTTTTTGTTTGTTTAGCTATGAGAGTGCCTTGTATAATTGCTTCCGTACAGGATGCTAAATTCCGCGGCAGGTAATAATTTACTCTTGGGCTGGAAGTATCTCTGCTTCCATCATCCATCTCGATTGTATCTAATCCATTTTCTAGTTTTTCGGTTTCAATGATAAAACTGTATCCATTATTTGATTTTTTGTTGGTAATTAGGTGCACATTTATTGTTCCTGAGCTAAAA
>CAZGVA010000003.1:0-24812 GCA_964528765.1 Candidatus Woesearchaeota archaeon
TGTAGAATCAAGTGGTGAATATTCAGCTACCAATGGAACAACAACAATCTCAGGAAACTTTGATAATGATGGAACATTTACACACAATGATGGAACAATGACTTTCAATGGAACTCTTGATATACAAGCAAGTGGAAGTGTAGAACCTGTTTTTTATGATGTTATAATTGCTGGTGCAAATGTAGAAGTTAAGAAAAATACAACTATCATAAATTCTGTAACATCTTCAGCATCATTAAGTTATTGGTGGACAAATCATACTTTCGGAAATTCAACACAATCTGGAACAATAAATGTAACAGCAGGAAGTTTTAGAAGTAATGTTGGAGATACTATTTTTACAGGTGCTTCACAATTATATCCTGTAATTGTTGTAGGAAATGAATGGAGTTGGGGACAAAACGATAAAACATGGTCTTTGAAGTGGATGGATTTCCAACGAGCTGTTACAACAACAAGTAGTGGTGAAACAATAACTCTTGATGGAGATTGCAAGTTCGCAGCTTTCACAGTTAGCTCAGGAGATACTTTTGACTTAAACGGACAGAGAGCAGAGTTTAGCGGATTATTAAATATTAATGGAATAATTAATACAGATGATTCTTTAATTTATGCTAATAGAATAAGTATGAGTTCTGTTTCTGCTTCAAATACTTGGGCTAATTCTACTGTGATTATTACTGGGGCAACTGAAAATGATTGGTCTGCTGGAAGTGACCCAAATCAAAACCTTTTCGCAGAAAATGTTGTAATAAATTCAGCGGGAGCAACATCTATTAAAGCAAGTAATCCACAAGGATTTGACGGTACTGGAAATAAACTAACAGTAGCTTCGGGAACACTAACTACCACTAATAATAATTTTGATATTACAGATATGATTTTGGCAAATGGTGGTATTATTGTAGCGGGGTCATCTAATTTTGATGTTTCAGGTGACTGGCAATCTTCAGGTGGATTAATTGGAAAGTCTGCATTGGATCTGGATGGAAGTGAAGCTGTTGTTATTGATGATGCAGATAATTTAGATATAGCTAATAATATTACAGTTGGTGCTTGGTTTAAAACAACTGGTTCTGGAACAATGAATGTAGTAAGTAAATGGTCGCCCTGGACTATGCAATTATCTAGTGGAAATGTTATTTTTAAAATTAATTCTGGTGGAATTGATGTTACAAGTTCAGATACGTATAATGATGATAAATGGCATTATGCTGTTGCTACATATGATACAAGTTTGGCTTCTGATGATATGAAACTTTATGTTGATGGAAAATTAGTTGACACTACAACAAATAATAATGTAATAACTACTGGTTCAACAAAAGTCATAATTGGAAGTTATGATGGTGGAGCTGGAAGTCCAGCAGGTGCTTATTTTAATGGTGAAATTGGTAGAGTTTCCATATACAATACAGCTTTAACAGAAAGTGAAATCCGTTCAAATATGTTTGCAAAATGTTCAGAAATGTCAAACCAAACAGAATTAGTTTCATGTTACCAATTTGATACTGGAACTGGAACAACTGTAACAGATTCAATTGGAAGTAATACTGGAACTGCATCACATTCAACAGTTTGGGCTGCTGGTGGAACATTCGCAGAAGGAACAAGTACAGTTAATATGACTGGAAATGGAAGTATATCTTATCAGCATAATTTATTAGAATTTTCTAACTTAGAAGTTGCTCAAACAGGAAAAACAACAACACTTACGCCTTTAGATTCAACAGGTACAGATAATATGGCTGTTTCTGGAACACTAACAACTGGCGATGGAACATTTACAGATGGTGCTATTGATGTAGATTTACAAATAAAAGGTAGTGTTTCACCAATTATTGGAAGTGGAACATTGGCTAATATTTATAGAATAATATATATTACTGGAAATGCTGATGTTACTTCTACAACCTATAATCATCTATATCTACAAGAAAATAGAAACTTAGGTGGAGATGTAACTGTTAATTCTGTATTTACGATAAATTCAGATACATTAAGTAGTGAAGGATATAATTTAAATACAGAAACTGCGTATATTAGTGGAACACTAAACCTAACAGCACCATCAGTTTTAACTTTTGAAGACACAGCAGGTGCAGGATTCGGAACAAGTTCAGGAACAATAAACTTAATCGGAAATACAACATCAAACGTAACCATTACAGGTGGAGCAACAAACAAATGGACAATAAACCAATCAACAATGACTGCTTATCTATGGAAATACGCTGCCTTATCAAATGGAAATTCAATTGGACCTGAAAACATGGTGGTCTTAGGATGGAACGTTTCAGGACTTGAAGGCTTCTGGGATTTTGTTTCGCCATTAATAACTTCAAACTATTTTGATATAGATAATACAACAACACATCTTAGAGTATCATTTCCAACAATGTATATAAATTTCACAGCGGAAGATGAAACGGTTTTAGATTCTATGAATTATACAATAGTTTATCAAAATGGAACTACGATGAATTCAACAGAATTAGATGTACGTGGAAACATGAGTTTTACTTGGGCAGATGGAGTAAATGTAACTGATTATCCTGATGGAGATTACAATTTAACACTTATGGCTTGGGATACGCACAATGAATTACAAGAAAAAGATAAGTACAAAAAAGAAGAAATGAAGCTTGTAATGGAAGATGGTACGCATAATCATGGAAACTCAAAGAAAGATTATAATTCAAATAATATAATTGTTATGCAGAATAATGAATATAAATATGAAGTTGAAGTTGCTGATGGTACAAAAGTAAAAACTACTATAAAAGATGTTGATGATTATTCAAAAATTGATTATCGAATTAAAACAAATAAAGATGGCGAAGTTAAGTTTATTATAAATGATATGGAACTTGTTGAAAATAGTCCCTTTGGTAATGCTCACTTTATAACGCCAGATAAAATGTATTATTTTGACTTTTATGAAGCTGAACTAAAACAAGGTATTGATATTGAAGTTAAAGAAATTGATACTAATAAATATTTGATAACACTAACACATGATAATTGGAAAAAGAACGAATGGGTTGATATCGATCCAAGTGCAGGTGCAGTAAATAAGAATAAGGTAGATTTAACGTTTGAAATAATTTCAAATGTTCCAGAGATTCTTACTGTAAGTCCGATTGACGGAACAGTATTTACACCTTCAACTGGTGAATGGACTTATAATATAACAACACATACAGAGAGTACTTGTTATTATTCAACAAGTGCAATGACTAACGTAACTGATGGAACAATAATGAGTTCAACAGGTGATATAGAACATACTAATTTAATGACTGGTTTTGTTTCTGGTGAAAGATATTGTTTTTACTTCCAATGTAATAATACTGTTGGAGATGGAGTTTCGGTTGGACCATACTGTGTACAAGTTTCAACAGGTGCTTCAACTAGTGGAACAGGTGGTAGTAGTGGTTCACCTACAATTTTAGATTTAGATCCAACTGCACCATTGATAGTTACAGATGTTCAACAACCATTTATAATCGAGCAAATGAGTGGCGTTAGTACACAACTAACTGAAAATCTTAATGATATTGTAGTTTACTTTAAAACAAATGCTCTTATGGTTATAATAATTTTAATATCTATTTCGCTTATGACTGTACTTGTGGGTTCAATAGGGAGAAAAATAAGAGAATGAAAAAAATAATAATAGCTTTAACCGTTTTATTACTTTGTTTAGTTATTCCAACTGTATCGGCAGTTTGTACTGTAACCTTTGATAAATATGATTATGCACCTACTGAAGACATTTAATAATATCAGCTATTTGCTTTATATGGTTTGTAATGCGACCAGCTTTTATGAGATAATATGAAAGTAACAATTGAAGAAGCCCGATTTAAAAAGAAAGTTACTAAGTTTAATAATAGCTTTTCAAGAGATGATATTATACATTTATTAATGAGTTTTACAGGTGGAAAGAATCTTAATGAATCTATGGTTAAGGTTGGAAAGCATTTCAAGAATACGGGTGGAACTACATTTGATGGTGGCTTTCAATTACAAGGTGATTTAAGCAGAGAATTAAAAAGTAGCAAAAATTCTGATAGCTTTTTTGACGATATAAGCAATAGTTTTTGATATGTTTAGATTTAAAATTATTAAGATTTTTATATGATATATGCCTTAAAAATATATAGGTACTATTTTTAGTATATATTTTATGAAAATAAGCCCTATTATGGAAAATGGATATAAAATTATAACGATTTTAACCTTAATTTTTCAAAACGATTAAATCTTTTAATATTTATTAGTTTTCTTTTATAAAGCAATAGCTATACCGAAAGGGTTATAAACCCTTAACTACGTATATAAGTACAATGGAAACAATAAAAAAGTTTTTCAAAAAGATAACGGTTGCGTTTGGCAATTCAAAAGGATATACTCCAATGAGTTTTTATTTAGGCGAATTGGAACATCAGTCTGAAACTGCTGAGATTCTGCAATCATGTCGGGGAGCTTATTAGCTCCTTTATACTCAATCCTTGCATGGGATTCACCTGCTCAAAAGCTTTCAACAGCTCTTGAGTTTTACGATGGGAAAAACAAAAGAAAAAAAATATGAATGGATTAATGAATCCATTATGGGAACTAAGGTTGTTATGTATGTTAAGTGTTTAGCTTGTGAGCATATATGGACACCAAGATTTGAAGAAAAGACTGAAAGAGTTCTTAAAAAAGAACCACTATTATGTCCTACTTGTAAACGCAAATTAGAGTATGGTGGTAAAAAATGAGTTTAATTACAATAATTGCTATAATTGGAATTAGTTTTGTTATATTATGGTTAGCAGTATATTGGATATTAGAACAGATGCGTAAAAATGGAGAAAATAAAATATGAAAATAGAAGGATTGAATCAATTAAAAATAAAAGAATTCGTTGCATTATTACCTGACTTAAGCGATTTTGACAAGATACGTCTTATAGATGCAATTAGAGAACATTTACCGCCAAAAGTTTGGAAGGAGAATTTTGAATGAAAAAAGAAAATGATGTAGTAGAATGTTCTTGGTGTGGAAGATTGGCTAAGGGTAATGGAACTATTGGATTTGAAAAAGGTGCAGTATATCCACTTTGTCAATTCTGTGCAGAAGCTATTGAACATAGATTGAGTGCAAAAGCTGAAGATAAAGGATTTGATACGCAAATCTGAAAAGGATTTGCGTTAGTTTTTTTGTTATTTTTTGATAAAACCACAATCTTTATATATTAGTATATAATATAAACTATTATGATAAACAAAAACGATTCCGAAGAAAAAGGCACGAATGTATCCATATATCTGGAGTATGATTTACTTGAGTGGATAGACACGATGGTCGAAAAAAAGATTTTTGCAAATCGCTCACATGCAGTTCAAGCGTGTTTATTTAATTATAAACAACATGTTGAGATTAAGAAAAAATGAGTGAAACAAGTTCAAAATTGTTTTTTAATAGTATATCTAAATGGTTAAAAAATAATCCATTGGAAGATGAAAAATTACAAAGCCAATTAGTTGCGGGATTAATTCACTTATGTGCATTAGATGAAATAATGACTTCAGAAGTGTATAATAAATTTAAAAATGAAATATATATAAAATATAAAATCATTTTGCCAGTATTTGCTGAAATTTTTGCTATGCCTGTAATTAAAGCAACTGTAAATGATAATGAAGAAAATGCAGTAGTTGAAAATAAATTTAGTAATGGAACAAAAGTTATTTTACCTACCAATAATAAACTTACAAGTGAATTCGCAACAGAAGTTGCAGATAAAATAAGTTCTAAAAATGAATTCTTCTTTCGCCCAGATTCAAAAACGATTATTGAAATTAGAAAAATTAAGTTGCAAGATAGTGAAGATGTAAAGTTTATGGGATTTTCAGAAGTTACTCCAAATAGGTTTATTACTTTGGTCGAACAGCATATCACTCCTGGTTGTGAATCATTCACTAAGGAAAATGGTTTAATTTTTAATAGGCGTAGCATGAGTGCACAATTAGCGAAAACTGTTCTTTGCTCAGCAATTTTAGAAAATAAACTACCTCAGATTGATAGAATATTTACGATTCCTTTGCCAATATTGTATAAGGGGAAACTTACTTTCCCAATTGTTGGATATGATAAAAGATTCAATTCTTGGTTGCCTTATGATGCACCTAAAATTAGTAAACCTGAAATGAGTTTGAAAGATGCAAAAATTATTATAAATACTATTTTTGAAGAATTCTGTTATCAAAATCCACAAGATAAAACTAATGCAATATCTGCTTTGCTAACACCATTTTTGAGAGGGTTATTTAGTGATTTTAATGTTAGAACTCCAGTATTTTTTTATATGGCTAATCGAGAAAGAGCTGGTAAAGATTACATGGCTGGCGTAACGAGTATTGTTTATGAGGGACATGTAATTGAAGATCCACCAGTTAGCACTAGCGAAAATGCTAGAAGTAATAATACTGATGAATTAAGAAAGAAGTTAATGGGAGCATTCATAGCAGGTAGAAAAAGAATTCACTTTTCTAATAATAAGGGATATATAAACAATGCTACACTTGAAAGTGTTGTAACTTCTACTACTTTTTCAGATAGAGTTCTAGGGCGTAGCGAAAATTTAACTTTTGCTAATGAAATGGATTTTAGTTTAAGTGGAAACACAGGTGTAGGTTTTACTGCTGACTTTGCTAATAGATGTAGATTTGTAAGATTGTTTTTAGATATCGAAGATGCTAATACGCGTGCTTTTGAGAAGCCAAATCTACATGGTTGGATAATTAAAAATCGTGAAGATATTATATCTGCACTTTATGCACTTGTTAGAAACTGGATGGATAATAAAAGTATACCTAGTAGTATATTATTTGCTTCTTTTCCAGAATGGGCTAAGATTTGCGGAGGAATTATGGAAGCTGCCGAACTTGGAAACCCATGTGTTGCTGATAAAGAAACAATAGATGTAGGTGGTGATGATATAACTAGAGATATGAAACTTCTTTTTGAGATATGTTATAATTTAAATAAAGATAAGTTAATGACAAAATTAGATATACAGGAGCAAGTTCTTTTGGATAAAAGTGGAATGTTCAGCCATATTGATTTTCTTAATCGTTCTGGTCAAACTGCATTTGGAATGTTATTATCTAAATTTATTGGAAGAATATTGTCAGATATTAAACTTGATATATTTGATAAAAAAGCTCGAGGTTCTGATCGTAAATTTAAATTTATTAAATTAAATAATGAAGAAAAAGGAGATAAAATATGATAAACACTATACGCAGACAATATAAGCCACATACAACGAAAACGTACTATATTCGCTATGCTCGTAACCTACGTAACCTTTTCAACCTTTGCGTACCATATATACTTTCACTATATCAAAGAGTCTATAGCTATGGAAAGGTTCGGAAGGTTCGGAAGGTTACGGTTTCGCTATACGCAGAGCAAGAAATTTATAGTTTCAACGTTATTAATAACGTGGGAGTAAAAAATGGGAATAGAACATGACAAATTAATTATGAAATTAGATAAAGATTTATTGAGAAGATTACTCGTAAAAAAGTTTCTTGGAGAACAAAATGTTTGGACTTCAAAAGTTTATCAAGATATGATTAGACTAGATATAAAAGATTGGAAGTTAAATAATTATTATATACAAGAACCTCGCAAACAGACTTATAATAATACCTCATTATTAAGTAGTACAGAACAGTTCGGCTTTTTAGATGATTCTATTGTAAATTTAGGTGAACTTAAGGAAGAATTAAAACGCAGATGTAATATAATTGCTAAAGCTAGTTTTGAAAATAGTGTGAAAATTGAAAGAACTATTGAATATCCATTAGTTAAAGGAGAGGGTCAATATAAAACTACTAAAGGATATGTTGATATAATTATGCATATTAAATCAAGTTTCTTGAAACCGTTTTCATGTTATAAGGAATCTAATAAAATATTTGAATTTATAATTGAAGTAAAAACGAAGAAAGACCTTAAAGATATTGGTGCTATTGTGCGTCAGATTAATAATTATAAACAATATTATGTTGGTTGGAATAGTAAATTATGTAGTAAGCCGTATTTAGATGAGTATGAACGCCATTTTGTTTTGATTGTAGAAGATATTGGTGATGATGAAAAGAAGATGATTGAAGACGCAGATATTATATTAATTAAAATTAATGATATTGAACATATAAAACTTTGGGGAAAAGAATAAAATGTGTATAGAATCATTAGAATATGCACAAGAATATTGTTGGAAATATGGGCAAAAACGGCTCGTAAAAATGTTAGATAATTGTGGTTCTTTTAGATCTAAAAGATAACCATACTAAATTATCAAAATTGGTAAAAATAGTTAGGGACAACGAAGATAATATCGCATATACTAAATGGATATATGGATTGATGACAACGCACGCTGAGAAGTATGCTTTGCTAAAACAGCTTAAGAAACCGTTTATTGCGGTTAACTGTCCTAAACGACTATCTACGCACTTTGAATATAAGTTTAAAGATATCGCAGTATCGCCATTTATAGTATATGTGTATGGCTTTTCTGGATGTTGCATGAAAGTATGGCCAACACCTGTTGGTCACGGCTTTAGCATAGACGGATCAGACATACTTGAAAGTAATTGGCAGTACAGAAAAGAAAAAATCAAAAGATTTGGACAACAGCGATTAGCAAATGATTCACTTAGACATGAACTTGTAACTAAGATTGGAGATGGCTCTGCTATCATACCAAAAATTGTTCTTGACGCAGTTCAAGAACTTGTAGAGCGAACAGGATAAGATCCTGTTTCGCACATTTTTTTCTTTCTGATTTCATTCTTTTATTAATCCATTGGTCCATCGTTCTGCAACCGATTACCTGCGTATCGTCTAGATTATCACAGCTACGTCGTTTCTGCTTTTCAGTTCCAATACATTTCATACAGAATTTCTCAGCATAATCCATCTCAAGATTTAGACCTTTCTGGAATAATTGATTACGTTCTAGATCTACTTTTTCTCTAAGTTTAGCTTTAAATTCTTGTAAGTTCATTTCTCAATCTCGTTTCTAATGTGTTCAAAAATAATATTATAGCAATAACTTGCTTTTAGCATACCTAATTTATTTACTCTTTTAGTTATAATTTTGAATGCTTCATCAGATAATGTAATTTTGATCTGTTTTTGCATATTAGTACTTATTTAAGGTCTAATCAAGTACTTATAACGTTATCGAATTAACTTATCTAAGTACATATTTCATAAGTATATTATATAAACTATGTTTTCAGAAACGATGTTTTAGAAAGTTTTAAATAGGTCCAAGTCTATAGATTTTATGGCGATAATCAAGATTACAGTTAAGGGATATCGATGCGAGAGATGTAAGTGGGAATGGATACCTCGCACAAAGAAACGGACGCTACCGATCATATGCCCGCACTGTAAATCACCTTACTGGAACAAACCCAAAAAGAATAAAAAGGTTGCTCGTAAGAAATGATTGTTTACTCGGAGATGAATTAATGAATAAAGAAGCAGTTAGAAGCGAAATTGTCTTACTTCTAAATAAATATTCTAAACTAGTAGATTCTGGAAAAATTAAGAGTTATAATGAAGAAATGACTAAAAAAGACTTTATTCTACCGTTGTTTCGGGCGCTTGGATGGAATATTGAAGATTCTTCAGAAGTATCTGCGGAGGAAAAAATATCTAAAGGCAGAGTAGATTATGGATTTAGGATAGATGGCATTCCTAAATTCTTCCTGGAAGCTAAACCACTTAAAGCTAACTTAGATGATCCTCAATATGTGGAACAAGCTATTAATTATGCTTATCTAAAGGGTTGTACTTGGGCAATTTTAACCGACTTTGAAGGTATTAAAGTATTTAATGCTGAATGGAAAACTATCAATCCACCGCAAAGTCTATTCTTTTCTATAGATTGTCATAATTTTCTGAATCGAATTGATCAATTGCTTCTACTATCTAAAGATAGTTTTGCTGAAAGATTGTTGACTAAAGAAGCGGAGAAGTGGGGTAATAAAACTAAGAAAATACCGATTGATAAACGGCTTCTTAGCGACCTGACTAAATTTAGAGAATTATTAACTAAAGACGTTTTAAAAAATAATAGAATTAAAGATATGTCTAGAGATGAATTAGATGAGTCAGTACAACGAATACTAGATAGACTCATATTCATAAGAGTACTCGAAGATAGACAGCTAGAGGAGCCTTTTCTAAGAAATATAGTTAGAGCCGATAGACATAAGCGACTCTATAATAAACTAAATGTGCAATTCAGAATAATTGATGATATATACAATAGTAAATTATTTGAAAAACACCTTTGTGAAGATCTAATAATCACAGATACAGTACTCGAAAAGATTGTGGAGGGATTATTCGAGACACCAGACAGAATTCCTTACGATTTCTCTGCAATAGATGCTGACGTGCTTGGTAATATATATGAACAGTATTTAGGACATATTCTTAAGAAAACTCCGAAACGAGCAAAGCTTACATCCGGCAAAGCTCATCGTAAAGAGCAAGGCATTTATTATACTCCTACATATGTGGTCGATTATATAGTGAGGAACACTATTGGAGAACTAGCTAAAAACAAGAAATTCAATATGAAGAATATAAAGGTACTCGATCCTGCTTGCGGTTCTGGTTCTTTTTTGATGAAAGCGTTCGATTATCTTGTGATGCTAAATATAAAAGGTGCTACGGAACAGACAAAATTAGATCTTTCTGGTAAAGGAGTTGTGATGTATAGCGAGAAAGTTCGGATACTCGAAAATAATATATTTGGTGTTGATCTTGATCCTAAGGCTACGGAAATATCTCAGTTAAATCTTTTACTAAAGGCCGCTGAAAAGAAACATAGACTTCCAACTTTACGAGAAAATATCCGAGTGGGTAATAGTTTAATTGATGATAGTAAAGTCGTAGATAGGTCGCTAAAATGGGGCGAAGATTTCAAAGATATAATGATAAAAGGTGGCTTTGATGTTATAATTGGAAATCCACCATATGGTGCTACATTCAATAAAATAGAAATGAAATATCTAAATACATATACAACTGCGCAAGGCGAACTAGATTCTTTTGAATTATTTATAGATCGAGCGCTAGGATTATTACGTGATGGTGGATATCTAGGATTTATAGTTCCTAACACATTTTTAACTAACCGAAATTCCTTAAAATTAAGATCTTATCTACTAAATAATTCTTCTATAAAGAAGATATTATCGATGCCACAAAATGTTTTCAATGAGCCTACTGTGGATACGATTATACTTATTCTACAAAAGACTAAAATTTCTAGAAGTAAGACGGGCGTGGTTTTGTATGATAAGAAAATTAAATTGAAAGACATAAATTTAAAGAAAGCGCAGGAATGTTATTCAATTAATCAAAAAAGATGGTTAAATCAAGAAGGTCATCAAATAAATATACAAGTAAATCCGTCAGATACTATATTGAATAAGTTGAATAAGATACCTAACAAATTAAAAGACATCTCCTATGTTTCAAGTGAAGGTATAAAGACGGGTAATGATAAAAAATATATTTCTAGAGTAAAACTAAGTAACGGATATAAACCAATCTTACGGAGCAGGAATATTAGTAGATATTTTATGGAACCTGAACTAGAATATGTAAATTATGGCAAACAATTATCCAACCCGGGAAATGAATCTTTGTTTTTAGAATCTGAAAAAATAGTATTACAGCGGATTAGAAATTTAAGTCTAAAACGGAGATTAGTTGCTTCTTTAGATACTGAAAGACGTTATCTTCTTAAGACTGCAAGTATACATATTAGGAACAATAAGATTAATCTCAAGTATTTGTTAGCGATTATAAACTCGAAACTTATTAATTATTATTTCTCAAAAAACTTTTTAGATTTTACTATCAAAAAAGGATATATAGAAAAAATCCCGATTGTTGTCAATCCTAAAATATCACAAGCTTCGATAGCACAGTTGGTTAACCACCTCTTATCAATAAATAAACATATACAAGCTCTACGAGACAAGAAAACCGACGAGAAAGCTCGTCTTGAGAAAGAAGCTCAGCGAATAGATAATCAAATCGATGAGTTAGTCTACAAAATTTATAATATTACTGAGAACGAAAAGAAAATAATTGAGGCAAGCCTTATATGAAACTAACCAATTTATACAAGCAAACTATTCAAGGAAGAGACTTATATTCTTATGCTCAATCTCCTTTTTTATATTGGTGTACTAGATTTGCTCCAGAGTCAGAAAAAGATCAACTATCGGGATATGATAAATTAATTATGGCTAAAGGTCAGCAATTCGAAGAGAATAATGTTAAGGAAAAATATCCTGGAATTAAGCCAATATTCGTTGAGACTACCGAAGATGTTATAAACGAACTGAAATCTGGACCCGCAGTTTTATGGAATATACCTATTTTTGATGTTGGTAAAAAACTTCTCGGAAAAACAGATTTATTAGTTCGTGACGATTCAAAACCCTCAAATTTTGGAAAGTTTCATTATGTAGTAAAAGAACTAAAGAACGCAAAGAAATTAAGAAAACCAAAGTACATTATGCAAGCAGCGTTCTACAATTATATTTTAGGAGAACTTCAAGGATATACCCCAAAGTATTTCTATATTGTCGGAAGAGAAGGTGAAGAGCGAATAGAATATCAAGAATGTAAGGCGCGCTTATTCGAATCTCTTGAACATATAAAGCAAATAATTAAAGAACGCAATATGTTCAATCAGTGTAAAAACCGCAGGAGAAGAAAGTGCAAAATGCAAAACACTAGATAAATTCATAATCTCAAAAGAGATAGGAGTCAATAAAAATGGAAAATGAAAATAATGACTGGTATAAAAATATAAACCTTAAAAGTGGTGAAGAAATGAATACAGACTGGTGGTCGCCAGAACCTGGAAAGTATGAAGTAAAGTTTTTAGCAGAAGCTGGAAAACAATATGAAGTAACTTTTGAACGTAATGGTAAACCTGAAGTTAATAAGAAGATACCTTTTGAAATTGAAATTGATGGTAAGAAAATGACTTGGGGTGTAACTATTGGAGTTTCAGAAACATCTGCATATGGACAAATGGTAAATCTTGCTTTAAAACATAAAGGTGTTATTGGATTAAATACAGAAATACTTGTAACTGGAGTAAAGAAAGAAAGAAGATATACAATTCCTGAAGTCGTTGGATTCAATCACAAAGAAACAACATCACCAAAAATTACTAATGTGGAAGTGTAAACTGTGATAAATATAGATCAATGTGAAGTTCATGGTTGCAAAAACGTTCATACAATGAAATATATTGGAAAGTACATTTGCCAACAGCACTGGGAACTATACTGCAAAAAGAATGATGAAAGACTCGGTAAAAAACGATGGACATCACAAGATTTCGTTGAGTACATAAAAAAGAAATCTAACAAACATACCTGCCAAAAAACTCTGGCAGGGATTTCTTGTTTTTTAAAATGAAATTAATTAATGGAGATTGCATTGAAGAAATGAAGAAGCTACCTGCTAATTCGGTTGATTCTATTGTAACAGATCCCCCTGCCGGGATTTCATTTATGTCAAAAAAATGGGATAGTTATAATGGTCTTCAAGGTTTTCAAGAGTTTATATATACGGTTTTTAAAGAAGCTTATAGAGTTTTAAAACCTGGTGGACATGGATTTGTTTGGGCGATACCTAGAACATCACATCATACTGCAATGGGTTTAGAAAGAGCTGGTTTTGAAATAAGAGATGTAGTTAATCATATTTTTGGATCAGGCTTTCCAAAATCGCTAAATGTATCTAATAAATTAAATACTATTATTCCTTCCAACCTTCACTGCGTTTGTGATCACCATTTGAAGGGTAAAGTTTTAAATTCTCAAGACGGTTATCTGCACGTACATGATTCAAATGATGGACAACTTCTTTTGGATCGAGAAAACGTCCAAGATGTTGTTCCATTACAAGACGATGTTCACGAACATAACCATGTCTGTCTGAAAAATGATGGTTTGGAGTTAAAACAAGCATATAACCTTGATCGTTTAGGAAGCGTCCCCCTTTCCAACGAGGATTTTTCTCTCCTTTTGGAGCACCTTGAAGTAGATTCCCAAGAGAACGATAATATTCTGTCCGACAGCTTAAAGAACAAGTTACTCTACGAACTGAAGGAGATCCGTAAAAAGGTTTTGAACAAATCTTGCAATTCGCATTCGGTTTCCGATTCGGTTTCTTCAGTGTCATATTCTATATATCCTATCGATAGTATATCTCGTATATATCATAAATGTAATCAATGTTTTAAATATTTTGCTATTTCTGGAAAAGGGACTGCCCTTAAGCCTGCAGTAGAAAATTGGATTTTAATTAGAAAACCACTCTCTGAAAAGAACGTTGCTTTGAATGTTCTTAAATGGGGAACTGGCGGGATTAATATAGATGGTTGTAGAATTGAAATGCAGTTAAACGATAAAAAGGGTGAAGGAGCAGATATTACCAAATCAAATATAAATTCGGCAAGCTCTTTTAATAAAAATAATGGGTTAATAGATAAAGACATGCAAAATAAAGGTCGCTTCCCAGCGAATATAATTTTAGATGAAGAAGCAGGGCGTTTATTAGATGAACAGAGTGGAGATTTATCAAATAGTTCAAGACCAAATAGATTGAATAATGAAGTGAAAACACCACCATGGAAAGGTTTTAGTGAAGATGAAAATACTAAATGGAAACCATCAGGATTAGAACATAACGATTCAGGCGGAGCATCTCGTTTCTTTTATTGTGCAAAAGCATCTCGGAGTGAGAGAAACGCTGGTTGTGAGAATTTAGATGAAGGAAGAAAAAAAGTTGCAGTTATACAAACAAAAGGGGTAGCTAACGATGGTGAATGGAAAGATGGTAAACAACTATCTAGCACTATGAAGAATAATCATCCAACAGTTAAACCAATTAAACTAATGCAATACTTAATCAGACTTGTAACGCCTAAAGGTGGAGTTGTTTTAGACCCATTCTTAGGTTCAGGAACAACTGGAATTGCAGCACATAAAGAAGGAGTTGAGTTTATTGGCATTGAAAAAGAAGCTGAGTACTCAAAGATTGCAAAAGCACGTATCAATCATTATACTGCTCAGAAAAAATTAGCCTAATCTTTAAAAAGCGAAAGTATTATATAGTTTAATATAGTATAAAATACTATATAATATGATATTATTATATGTGGAAGAAACATGATATGTGAAAAATGTGGTAAGCAAATGGACTTGTGGTATTGGTTTGCTTTAAGAAGGAGATGTAAAAAATGTGCGAAAAAAGTTTTTATAACAAAGTTAGAGCGTCAAGCCAAAGTTCGTGGGGAATAACAATTCCACCAGTGTTAATTGAATTAATGAATATAAATGTAGGTGAAACTTTCTTAGTTACGATTAAGCGAGCAAATCACCAATCAAATAAGAATGGGAAAGTTGCTAAAAAAATTGATAATAGAAGTCCGAATATCGGATAAGGAAACACTAATACTAAGACAGATACAAAGATTAACGATGGATGAAGTAAATTTAGAAAAGTTAAAATTTTTGTTAAATCTTGATAATATGTATTCACTAAAAAATAAAGTATGTTGGTTAATGGATTTGGGATTGATAAAAAAAGATGAAGGAAAAGATGGTAGATCAAGACACTTCCGTTTAACTGAACGTGGTGAAAAACTTGTTAATAATCGTTACAAATTCTGGAAAGGTTTAGGATTTGATTATGATGTAATGCTTAACAAACTTAACAATAGAGCATTACGATTTAAGAATACGAAATTGGAGTATGATGGAAAACTTGGAGGAGAAGATGAAAGTTAATTATTGGAATTGGTTCGCAGCAATGTTCTTTATTTTTATTGCATATTTGACTGCTGAAATAGCATTTTTTAGTGCATTAGTATTATTTTTTGGAATAATATATATGACACATATAACCAATTACGATGTAGATGGAATGATTGAAGAAGTATGAGAAAACCGAAAAACAAAATGGTTAAATGGTCTGCAGTAGCAATGATATTATTAGTATCATTTATTGCAATAGGATATTTATCAACATTTTTTAAAACCGATGAAGTAACGCCTGTAACTACTCCAACTGTATCACCGCCACAAGCAAGCGGTGGTATTAGTTGGATTATTGGAGTAATTGTAATTATTGTTGTACTAGCTGGATTTATATATTTCATAACACATTCAGAAGCTTCACCAAAATCAATAGATGAAAACAAGTTTATAAAGAACGGTTTTGAACACTTGCTTAAAAATGGTCGAATGTTTTATTCGACTTCGGCAAGAGAACTAACTTCAGATATAACAAAGTTCGCTGAGAATACCGTTTATACTCAATATAATTATTTAGCATATTGGGGAAAGAATTATAAGTTTCCCATACTAATGGTTGCTTACTCAATGTTACCATTAAAAGAAGTAAATAGATTTAATCGAACAACTAGAGCCACATACACTTTAATGATATTACCAAGAAAGAACCATATACAAATTTTGCCAGAAAATATGTGCTTTGATGAAACAATGAAATATGTTAATGATTTATATTACGGAAGAATCGGATTACCACCAGTACCAAGTTCGGTGGAATCACCGATTCCGCACGCACTACAAAAAGAATATGCCGATGCTTATGCAAAAGCTAAAGGTGAAAAGGAAGGTGGCAGTTCATGATACCTATAGGATTAATATTTGCAGTGTATGCAGTTGTTTTAACTGGTGCTTTGGGTTATCTCGGAGTTTGGTTTGAAGGTGGATATTGGATTGCGATAACTATATCTTTGCTTATAATTATAGCATCATATTTAGTTGTAACTACAAATCCATATTGGAGTATTGCGATATGTTAAAACTGCCAAAAATACAAAAAAAACAAGTAGCACCTTTGTGTTACTGGGATGGACGACAATGGCTAAGAACAACTTGTTCAGGCTGTCCGAGTTATCCCCGAAAAACAATTTACTTTTTAAGCGGATGGTTCATAGCAACGATAATCTTTATGATTATCGCTTTGTCTATGCTATACGTAAATTATGCTTATCCCGATACATCACACAGCTTTTTACAAGCACTTGATAGTAGTTTAGAAGAAGCTTATATAAATGGTTTAGTAAAAACTACACCTGAGATTGAAAAAATTGCAAATATACTTGTTGCAGATTGTGATGAAGGAAATCTAACTTGTGAAGTTTCACAAACACATTATTTAATGCAAAATATAGGAACTTACGTTTCAGATGTAAGAGAAGAATATAGTCCGCCAGAACGAACTTTAAAATATTGGATTTGGGATTGTGAAGATTCCGCCATAGCTTTTTGCAGTTTAATGAAAGCAAGAAACATAACTTGTGAAGTAAAAGTTTTAAAAACTCATGCTTACGCACAAGTAAATATTTATAATCAATCCGTTCCAGTTGACGTTACGGGAAGTTTAGAAATTGGGAGGTTTTTGGAGAAAAAATGAAAATATATATAATATTTCTTCTTTTGCTAATTCCTGCTTTTGTTCAAGCAGTTAATTTAGCACCTGGAGAATGTAAAAATATAACGGATTCAGATAATACAACTGTTGAGTTTTGTGCTTTAGATGTTAATGGAACAAATTCAACACTACAAAATATATCTTCAACAAAAACGTTGAAGTTAATTATAACTGATGAAAAATGCCAATTAAATGAAGGTGATACTGTACTTCAAGAAATTGATAAGTACATAGATTCTGGAACAAAAGAATTTAATCTAACGTTTAATTGTGAAAGCTATGTTTGTAATCAAGAAAATAATGTAACAAATCAAACTTGGTGTACTGACCATGAAATGTGGGCATTAGTAAATAACCAAATGGATGTAAACGTTGATTTGATGGAACAAGTATTGCAAGAAGGAAACAAGTTTGAACAAAACAGATTGCTATATAGTAACTGTAATATAAAACTTGAAGATTGTCAGAATGATACAACGAAATTGATAGTAGAAAATTCATTAGCAGAAAAGAAGTTAAAAGATGCAGATGCTTCGCAAACAATTTTACTTGGTATGATGGCTTTCTTAGTAATCGTATTTATAATTGGTTCAATGAAATGGGCAAAAGCCAAAGGATATAACAATTATGCACATCTGGGAGGTAATAAATAATGTTAGGCAGTATAGGAATGCTTTTCTTATGGTTCTTCATACTAATTATATCGCTTGGGTTAATAGCTTTTTATTTAAAATTACAAAGCAATGATATAAAACAACCAAGTATTTCGAGAGTTATATATATGGATTTCACAAGAATACATCTTGGAATATTCCGATCGGATGTTGCATGGATGTCAATGATTACAAAGCAATGGCAGTTTAGCGGAAACAATGCACACGAATTCGCAATAAAGATAAAAGATGGTATGGGTCCAGGAAAATATCATATGGAATATATAAGATTTGATAACTCAAGTGTTATGCCCTTTAACGGTGGTACACTAGTTCTTAATGGATTGGCTCAACTTAATTCAAATATGGGTGCAAGGCAAAAGAAGATTGAATCTGAAAACATAAGATTACACAATGAACTTGCTAGATCTAAAGTTGAATCTGCAAAAGTAAATATGGATCAACAACAGATTTGGGATAACGCAATGAAGGCTGCTGCTGGATTTGAAGCTGAAAAAGTAAGACAGATTTATGCAGGTAAAAATGGATAATAAAAAACAATTTAGAAAGATACCTGATAAGGAACAGAACTTTTTGCAACTAGTGAAGGATATAAGATACATGGTTGCAAATAATTCTATTTCTTATAGAGATATGTTACAACCTGATATGGGATTACAAGTTCTTGGAATTAAAGATGTAGTTGAAAAGCTAGAGAAATATAAATCTGAAGAAAATTGGTACTTGATGCAGGATTTATGTTATCCAGCTTTAATTCAAACACTTGCTTTGTTAAATCAAGTTACTGAAAAGAATGATATGATTGTTTATTTAATGAACGATTTAATTGATGATGTTAGTCGTAGACTCCCGAATAAAAAGGAAAAAGAGAAATCAGATAACACTGGGAACGATAAGGAATACTAATAAAATTGCTTATATGCCTTTTGATGTAAATTCCACCCGAATGATTATCCTTGCACCGACAGGTAGGGGTAAAACAAATATAGCAAAAAGGATCTCTGGGCAGATTATAAAATTTTATAGTAAGGACTACAATCGTAAAACTGTAATATTTGATTTGAAAGGTGCAGATTGGCAGGCAATTGACAAACCAAATACTAAAGCAAAAAATCTACTTCCTGGCGAATATCCTTTTGGAATAAAAAATTGTAAAATTTACATTCCACGATTTATGCGGAAATTAGAAAAGAAAGCAATACATTTTTCATTTGGACCACTAGAGTTTAACTTTAAAGACTGGTGTCAGTTCGCAGAATTGGCGGGCGCTCCCGCTTGGGTATTGAAAAGATTAAAACAAGTAAAACCTGAAGTATTCAAATCTTCTGAAACCTTAATAAATGAAATTAATAATATTCCAACAAATGATGCACAAAAAAATTTTAGTGAATACTCATTTTTTATTGATGGTAGAACAAAAAATAAATTAATCAGGCAACTTGAAACACTATTTGAAGATAATGTATTAAAAGAAGATAATGACTTTGATGTTGTTTCAGATTTGAAACGAGGTATAATACCTGTTTTCTTATTTTCTAAGGATATGAGTCCAAATTATTCAAGATTTTATATTGGAAAAATTCTTGAAAAGATTTATACATATCGTGAAGAAGAATTTAGAAAATTAAAAGATAGATCCATTACAAAAGAAGAACTCGGTAAGATTAATATCATCATTGAAGAATTGATTGTAATATTCTCAAAACAGATGAAAACAGAGGATAATCCTTGTGCGTGGAACATAGCTGGTTGTTTAAGACAAGGTAGAACTTTTGGAATAAGTTTTGAAGGCATAACACAATCAATTTCTGAGATGCATAATGCTATCAAAGAGAGTTGGAATTACATGATAGTTGGACCACATGTAAGTTCTGATGACATTGCTATGCTAAAAAGTATGAAGATACCTGAATATATGATAGTTGAGATCGAAAGACTACGGTTTAAACCAAAAGAAAACATAAGAGAATTTATGCTTATTTATGAGGATAGAATGCGTTATACTGTTTTTAACTCTGCTCAATGCCAAATAGGTGAAGCTTCAGAATGAAAGCAAGAAGATGTAGAGTATGTCATAAACAATTTTATCCAAAAGAAAAAAGAAGGTATTATATATGTCCACATTGTAATCTTATTGGTGCTAAAAACAAGAAGTATGTTTATTATGATGAAGCTAAAGAATTTAAACGGAGATTAAATTTAAAATGACTTACCTAGTTTCTAGAAAAATGGAAATGAGTGAAGAACATAGAGCCAAGTTAAAAAAAAAGAATTCAAACCTTCGATTTGCAAAAACTAGATTAACCTATGTAACATATTTCAGAAAATTATATGCAGGTATGGATACAATTCTAAAGAAAAAATATAATTTTACAGATGATACATACGTTTCTGTTTTATATATGAATACAATAGATACACCTAGATGGAAAAACTATCGAACTTCGTTTAAACCATATTACAAAGGTGATTTAGCAGGTTTAAGAAAAAAAATAAGAAAATTTTATAGAAAGAAAGTTTGGCCACAAAATGCAGAGAGATTAAAAAAAATCAGACAAGGTAAATCGATTAATTACGTTAGTGATACTGTTATTCTCAAGCTAAAACGAGATGTTTTAACTAATGCACACATTTATTTCTATAAAAAGTTCGATAAAAACGTACATCGAAGTGCCTTAACTAAAATTGAAGTGGATAAAGTTATGGAAAACATATATCCAAAGGTTATAGATAGATATACCTACTTTTCAAATATAGATCTAAAAAGAAAACCTACTGATAAAGAGTACAAATTTTTTCTGAAAAATATTGCATATAATAAACGAAGTAAGGTTTCGGGGTAACGCATTAATTATATAATTATAGATATATAAGGAGATTAAATTAGCTTATACTAATGTAATGGGTTTACTACAATAGTAATGGATATATTATATTTATTCAAACCAAATAGAAAATTTTATATATTAGCTTTTGTAATAGATATTCATGGCAAGAAAAACATGGTGGATAAATACTCGTGAGGGATTTGAAAAATCAAGTTTATCTAAACTTAGAAAATCACCAAAAGGAACAGTTTATGGATATTCTTCAGGTACAAGGCGTGGTGTTAATTCAAAATCTAAAGGATCTGGAAAATTAGATACAACATATTAATTATCAAATAAAGGTAAAATAAAAAAGATTTAATTCTGCTCTAAACCAAATAGAAAATTTTATATATTAGCTTTTGTAATAGATATTTATGGTAAATAAACTTAAATTACAATTAAGAACAAATCGAACGGGAAAATAGATTACTCAAAATACACGTAATTATTCAGATACACGTTTAAAAAGCGAAGTAAAAGATAATCCAACAAAATTAAGGGTAGTAAAAAAGTAATTATTATTAAAACCGAAAACGGTATCTTTAAATATAACTAGGGTTACCCCTATTAACTAAAATGGAAACAACAAAGAAAAGATATTTTGTCTTACAGGAAAACGGAAATGATTCAAATCATGTTTTTACTGGTAAAAGACCAAGAAATGCTGCGTTAAAGGCAGCGAATAAAGGTTTTGAACGTATTAGATTACGTGAACGTGGAACAAAGAAGCATCACATTTTCAATGGAAGTAGAGTGCAAGTTCCTGTACCTGAAAATGCACCTGAATGGATGAAGGGAAAAGAGTTCATGCACATACCAAACGTTGAAAAACAAGGTATTGAGAAGATTTAGTTCTTCTCTTTTTTTTAAAATGGATGAAGATTATTGGGAACGCAGAAGAAGATTGTTGAATAAGGATAAAAAAACAGAAAGCGAAAAACCTTTATAAAAGCATTGCATATCTAAGTATGCAAAAAGAAAAAATAGATATGCGATTGTCCACAATATTCTTATTGTTGGTTTTTATAATATTTCTATATATTAATGTTGTTTAGATAATTATTAATCGAAACCTTTAAATAAAAGTTAGATACTACACTTATTATGGCATTAGCAAAAATAAATGGTAAATGGAAGCGTGTAAAAACAATAGAAAAAGATCCTTATAGCAGTTATGTAACAATTGGCATTGGAAAAACAAAAAAAACAATTCCACGAACACATTATAAACACAAAAAATCCGATAGAAAATAAGTCTTAAATTTGGAAACTGAATTAAAATGAATTATGTAGTGATCCGAAACGTGAAGGGAATTCCATATAAATATGAACAGAAATCATGGCGTGAAGGAAAGAAAGTACGCACAAAAACTATAAAATATCTCGGACCTGTTAATCCAAAGAATACTAATCAAAGTTTTAAACAACCAGATACTCCTACGAGAAAGTTAGATACTACAAATTATTAGTTTCCTATTCCCATATAATAAGGTAACTTTTAGGTACTAACGAAAGATATATATAGTATTGTTGGTAACATATTATCGTTATGGAAACAAAACGGAAAAAACTAAATAAAATAATATTTGAGAAGAAAAGAACCACTTCTGGTGAAAAAGCATTAACAAAACCACAAGTTTCAAAATTATTAGATTCAATAACCGATATTGAACATCAAGCACTTTTAACTTTAGCTATTTATACAGGTATGCGTAGATCTGATATTGTTGCAGTAGAACGTTCAAATATAAATTTTGAAAAAAGTGAGATAATTTTTTTAGAACATAAAAAGAAAGCACTACACAAAGTATTTATAAATTCAAAATTGGAACAAGCACTTCAAATGTGGATGCAACGATCTAAATCAAAATGGTTATTTCCATCACATTTTAAAAATAATAAACACATTTCTTCAAAAAGTGCGTATAATATATTGCAACGTAATCTTATAAAAGCAAATCTTCCGCAAAGACCTTTTCATGCTTTAAGAGCCACATGTATAAAATTACACCAAGCATCAGGTATGCCACCCGAACAAACTGCTAAAATAGTTAATGATACACTAAATACAATTCAGAAACATTATACAACACCATCTGATGAAGAAATGAAAGAATCAATTAAAGGAGTTGATTTAATCTGAATGAAAAACAAAACTAAATTAATGAAAGAGGTTATAGGGATATTGTTATTGTTATGTGTGTTTATATTTGCATATTATGGGAATTATGGTGTTGCAGAACCTCAAGAAGAATGGAATGAACAATGGGTCTGTGATGAGTATGAGTATAAAATTGATGACTCTTGTAAACATCATAACGGGTGGCAAGGACATGTGATTGATTTTAGAGGTGAAACTGGTTGTCAGATTGGTGCTGATACAGATTCTCATGGAATTATTCAAATCATTGAAAATCCTTGTGTTCGCCAACACGTAGAGCGTTGCAGAGATGGATATTGTGAGGTGCTTGAATGAATAATTTCTTAATTCGTTTGATAGAGAATCCTTTAGAGAATCCTTTTTTATGGTATGTTATACTATTTTTTCCAATGTTATTTTTAATAATTGTAAGTATATACGGTATAATGGGGGCTAAATGAATGAAAAACAACTCTACAAACAAACTCTTGAGAACTTGCTCAAGGCTTATAATCTCAAAAACGCAATCGCTTACATGGAAGCCGTTGTTAATTGGCGGAAGAAGGAAGCTATAATGAAAATTAAAGGACAATCAAACTTAGAAAAACTGATTGATGAAGGATTTGAAGATACTGGAATAGTTGTAATGGATTCAAATCTTTACAAAAAAGGTGATGAAAGAGCATTATACTTACCAGATAAAGATTTGGTTCATAAGTATTCAACAGAAAAGAGATCTAATTCAATGGATTATAATCATTTATTAGAAAAAGCACATGCTGAATTGAAAGCTGGTGGCAAGGAGATTATTGGTGATTAACGTGGAATTTATGAGTTTAACTATCAAACAACGGAAAGTAATGTTAGATTTTTTAGATGTAGATATTACTAAAGCCAAATGTCATTATTGTAAAGAAAAAGTTACAATTGAAAATGTAGGAATTATGCCTTCATTAAAAGGAAAAGGACATACTTATTTAATATGTGATAATATTTTATGTACTGTTCAATATATAGATGAATTAGAAAAGTTTGAAGAAGGTGAAAAAAAATGACAACAATATTTGATTCAGAAGTATGTGTATGCTACGTATGTGGAAAAGAAGAATGGACTAAGGGTGTTAAAGGGAAAGAACCGCATTTTGTAAATATTATATGCTCAGATAAATGTGATGATCAATTAAAGAAAGGAGATTTAAAATGAGAGTATGTGGAAATTCAAAGTGTAAGAACTATAGTAAGAGTTGGGATGTGAAACATCATTCTGATTGTCCGTATTGTAGAGAAACTACAGGTGAAGCGTAATGAAAAATGAAATTAAAATAAATGGAATAAAATACGTTCGTAAAGAGGAACTGAAAGAAACAAAGAAAACTATACAAATTAAAAACAAATATAACGATGAAGTAATTTATGAAACTGAAGCAGAAACAATAAAAGAAGCTGTAGAAAGAGCAGTCAAGGAAGGAAGAAGCTTGTCTAAAGCTAACTTGTCTGAAGCTAACTTGTCTGAAGCTGACTTATCTAAAGCTT
>CAZGVA010000003.1:24912-37528 GCA_964528765.1 Candidatus Woesearchaeota archaeon
AAGCTAACTTGTCTGAAGCTGACTTATCTAAAGCTAACTTGTCTGAAGCTGACTTGTCTGAAGCTTACTTATCTAAAGCTTACTTATCTAAAGCTAACTTATCTGAAGCTGACTTGTCTGAAGCTGACTTATCTGAAGCTGACTTGTCTGAAGCTAACTTATCTGAAGCTGACTTGTCTGAAGCTAACTTGTCTAAAGCTAACTTGTGTTTTTGCAAGATGGATAAAAAAGTATTCAAGGAAATTACAGAAGGCTGGTTTGAGTGGAAAGTCGGTGAAGCGTAATGAAAAAGAAACTAACAGTTGAACAAGAGATTGAGTGGATTAAGGCTCGTTTAGATGTAATTGAAGAACTACAAAAAGGTGAAGCGTAATGGAAACTAAAGAATTGAACAAAAGGTTAGAAGAACTAATATTTAGTATAAATTCATTAAAGATAGAAGACTTTAGATATGCACAAGTAAATAGCATTATACTAGATATATTTCCAGAGTTTGAGAAGAAAGGTACAAAGAATACAGGTGAAGCGTAATGAAATGTAAGAAATGCAAAAGAGTATTTAGAGAAGACTGTTTTGGTTACATTATTGAAGACGAACTTGTTTGTGGGGAATGCAGAAGAAAACATAGTACAGGTGAAGCGTAATGTGTCAATGTATAAGATGTGGGAAAATTAATTATGATTGTGGTTGTAGAACTACACATAGTGTGACTAAGGATTGTAAGTATTGTCGGGAAGTACTTGGGGAGTACAGGTGAAGCGTAATGAAATGTCCAAAATGTAATTGTGAGTTAAAGAAGATTAAAGGTAAAGTTAAGATTGCTGTTCAGATAGGAACTACACATAATGATATTTAAGCGTAATTGAAAATGGTAGTTTCAAGAGAAAAGAATGTAATAAGAGATCGTTTATACAATCATAAGAATCGTGAGAAAGTTAACAAACGCAAAAGAGAACGTTACCAAAGAGATAAGGAAGAAATATCAAGACAACATAAAATTTACAAAGATAAAAATAGACATAAAGTAAAAGCTCAGAATTACGCTATGCGATATGGATTTAAAAAAGACAAATGTGAAGAATGTAGTTCAAAAGATAAATTAAACTTCCATCATATAGATTATGAAAATTACAAAAATCCGAAATGTGGAATGACTCTATGTATCGATTGTCACAAAAAAGACCATAGAACAGTAATAGTCTCGAACGAAAGTTAGAGTCAGCACCAATTCCAATAAATAGGGGTCAGACCCTTCTGGTGCTTTTATGAAAATTAAAGAAAGCGATATATATTTGATACTTGGATGGGTGTTGCTAATATATTGTGCAGTAATACAACCATTAAACATCTTAGAACTAGCGATGCTATCGGCGATATTACTCGTAACAATTAGAATATTAAACAAATTGGAGCAAAAAGAATGATGGTGATAGAAACTATAAATGATTGGATAGGTTACGTAATCGTAATGACTATGTTCGGCTTGATATATGGTTTCCATATTGGAAAAACACATGCTAGATTAAATATTGAAAAATGTTTTAAACAATGGCATACAGAGGAAAATAAAAGTGGTATGTAAAAAATGTATTGAAGAAGTAGCTGAAATATTGGATCGCTTATTTGGTTCAAGTAGCATTCGTGCAACAGAAGTAAAAAATGTACTTAATGCTATTACTATATATAATATGGAAAAGAAAAAAGAACGTAAAAGAACCCTAAGAAAAGCCATAAATGAGATACCTCTAGTTAATTTAAATATAAAAAAATAGCGTAAAAGAAAATTATCTTCCACGCTCAGGTCTTAAACTAGCATTCTTGTTACCACGACCTTTTAAAACAAATTTGTTTCCTCTTTTTCTTTGTTTTTTCAACATATTTATAGTTTCTCTTACGGTTGGCATTTTAACTCCTTATATGTACATAAATATGCATTAATGTACCAATGCTTATGACTATTAGCGAAAATAACATAGCACCGTAATGTGTTAAACCGATTATATCAAAAAAGCTTTGATAAAATATAGCTAAACTTAACAAAACAATACCAACTATCGTTACTAATATCGAACATTCATCTATCATTTTTTAACCTCCGATAATTAATCGTAATAATATATCTCATAACTACTACCTGTTGCAGGTTCATTTCCCCATAAAGACCAATCAATATATAGGCTATGTGCAATATAATCTATTGTTGGTATATATACTGTTGAACCTTGAGTTATATAATGTATATAATTTATTACAAATGGTAATTCATCAGTACATCCATCAAAACTACAATGTGTTATAGATAGTACTTCAAGTGGAAGTGGACCGATTTCTTCAGCACATTCACATCTATCAGGATTTGCTAATCCACTAGAAACATATTCACAATAACTATGGTCACCACAACCAGTTCTTACAGAACAATCTTCATAATTAGTAGGTATTGGCCAAGAAGCTTCACAATATATTCCTTCATTTGGATTTGCATCCGGATCTTGTGGTGAATCTTGAATACAATATCCACCACTTCTTGTTTGAATACAACTATAATCACAATTTATTAACAAACTTTTTGAAAGACCACTATTACAATAAAATTCAGTTAAAGTATAATCATCTTGACAAGTATCATACATACTACCTAAAATTGTTGTTGTATGTCCTGGAGTTTCTTCTATAATACCGCTATCCGAATCAGTACAGAAATTATCAAAGTCTGGACCTGAATCATCATCATCACTAGAAACTGCGTTTAAATTAACCGTTTTTTCAGGAGTAACACATTGAACGTTTCCATTAGAATCTACACATATAACTCTAAATAAATAAGTTCCAACAGCACCACCTGAAGTATCAATTACAGAACTTGATAAACCATTAGCATCTAAAAATACAGGATTACCTTCCCAGCTAGTCCATCCAGCGTTATTTACATTCATATAAACATTGCAAATACTATTTGCACCATCTTGAATTTTAGCAGTTACAGAATCACCGACTTCAATATTATTATCAGAAAATTGTAAAATACAAACTTTTTCATTAACAATATTATCGTCATTTAAGTAAGTAATTGTTTCTTTATCTACATCAGAACCACCAAAAGAAATTTCAAAATCTGTTTTCTGACTAACGATAAAAAGTAGCGCAATAATAAATATTATTACAACCATTATTAATACCAAATTGGATATTCCTTTTTTCATTTTATCACCTTAATGATTATTAAAAACCGATCCATATACCATATAACAATATACTTTCAAGTATAAACCAACCGATTACTGGAATCCAAATAACTAGATTTTGCATTGGATGTCCGTATCTAACATATACGTAATATCCATAAGCTACTGCACCAACAATTCCAAGTATTGGTAACCATTTGTTATAGCTAATAAAATTCCAACCGCTTTGCAACCATCCATAAAATACTAGACCTTTATCTAGCATTCCAATTACAATTGTTATTAAAGCTAATAATCTAATTGTTATATATATATGATGTCCATGTTTTTTCAATAAATGTAGTACCATTTTATATTATGAAACCTCTTATGAAACCGTTTAAATCTAACGTTCCACTTTGATTAGCGTAAAAGAAAACCACGCCAATAACTATAAACCCGAAAACAAGCGAATACTTAAGAATAGACCAAGCAGTAACTTTTTGATTCATCCAAATCATACTCAAAACCGTAGATATAAATATAACAGCCATTAGAACCAAAGCAAAAGCGATTGGATGTGCAATTATAAAATTCCAAATATCGCTAAATATACCTAGAAAGGTTGCTGGTTCGATTCCAATATCATCTATACTAACCATTTTAATATTGTTTTAACATTTTCCAAATGTTTAACATAACTGCAATGAGAATAATACTCATTGTTATTAATGAAGCAAGGTGAAAACCTTGAGTTTGTTCTGAAACGCTTCTTATTATATTAATAGCAAAATCTTCAGGAAAACCTAGATTTATCAAAGCTGGTTTGAATACTACATAGTAAAAGAACAGTTTTGAAACCACGTATGAAGCACCAATAACTAGGGTTAATACTACTAAATCGAGTAAGAAACGACCTGTTAATGTGGTGAATATATGTAACATTAACCAAAAGATTATCAAACCCATTGCGAAAAATATTAAATCAGAATATCCTGGATGTGGAACTAAAATATCATTTCCAAGAATATTATATTCCGCAGCAGGTATAAGATTTTCATATCCGAGATATACTCTACCAAGATTAAGAGCATTTCCAGTTGGATCGTCAATCATAATTTCTGTAAGATTTATTTGTATATCTTGTTCTTTAACGGTACTATATGCATCAGCACCGCCAATAATTAACATGATGGCTGTAAAAATGAGTAACCCATCTTTAAGTAAGTTTATCATATTAAAACTAAATATCTTTCTTATTTATAAAATTATAGTACAATTACAAGAAATTTATTTTCGGTATTTGTAGTATATTTTTTTAAAGGATTAAAATTTTAAGATAAGTATCTCTTTAAGGAGGTTTTTAAAAAATGAAAAACATGAATAAAAAAGGTATGGGACCAATGATTGTGGTAGGTTTGTTACTCATTGTAGTTGCAGGTGTATTATTTATCGGTTGGGACAGTATCAAAGGAACATTCGGTGGAAGTGAAACCGAAGGATTGACAATAGTCGGACCAGGTGGAGCGAGCGGTGTTGTCATAACTACAACTTGTGGTGATGATAATAAGGGAAATATTAATGTAAAGCTTCAAGACGATGGTGCTTCAAGTGAAACATTTATCGGTGATTCAGTCTTATATTTAAAAGACATGAGTTCTGGCGTAATAATTGACAACGAACTTACAAATTCAAGTTCTTGGTTAACTTTTACAGACGTACAATGTGGTAAAGAATATAAAGTATATTCCGTAACACAAGCAACTGCTGCAGGTTCAGCACAAAGTGCTTCGTTCACTCTAGGTGACGAAAATAAATACTTGAAATTACACACAAGTCAAATTTCAAACTATCAAGTAAGAATTGAAAGCTTAGAAACAGATTCAGCCAATGCTGATTGGGCATATGTTGAAGTCGATGGTGGTACTGAAGGATTAACAAATACAACAGCTTTTGTTGATTTAAACACTACAAATATCTTCGATGATGATAGTGCAGATATCGCAGTTGGTGAAAGTGGACACTTGTCCGCAACAGTTCACTTAAAAGCTGCAACAAATCGATATCAAGGTGGAGATGCTGGTACAATAAACACTGGTGATACTAACGATGCTTCAAGTCTTGGACTACGACAGTTTATCTGTATTGATACAGGTTCTGACGCAGAATGGGATGCAGACACATGGACAGTTTTAGTAGATGGTGTTTCAGCAGATACAGATGCATTAGATTTGATGGATTCTGATTCAAATGATTACTCGGTAGTTAGAGATTCAGAAAGATGTGCTTTAATTGGCGACATTGATTCAAACGACCACAAAATATATATGTACATTGCTGCAAAATCTGGACAAAACCCAGATACAAATAACGATGATTTAACATTATATGTTTTAAGTGAAGGAACATACAAAGCAAATGATAATGGAGATATGATTAAGACAGGTATATTCACCGATGCAAGCACACAAGCAGGTGTAGTATATACTCTTGGCGACGAAGATCCAACATTTGTATTTAACATACAATAAAGTGGGAGAAAATCCTACTTTTTTTTATTTTTTTTAAAAAATGATAGATACTACGAAACTAAGAAAGAACTTCTCTATAATCTTATTTCTCGTATTTATGCTAATTTTCGCTCAATTTATTCACATGTCACTAACTGAACCCGATATTGCGTTCAGTTTTATATTCAAATTCGGTATGCTATCTGCATTTTGTGCGGTTGGTGCATTCTTAAATATGTTAGTTTCTCACGTTGGCTGGGATTCAATATTTATGAATTTCGCAAATCCCGAAACCGAACATATGCCAACGCAAAAGATACCATACATTATACTTTTACCAATCGTTTTTGGTGTAATTTTAGCAGGTGGTGCTTTCGCAGGAATACAAGTTTTACCAACATCCGAATTCATTCCTGCAACAATATCTGGAGAACCATTACAATTAACAGATACAGAATTAACCTTATTTAGTTCAGTTTATCCAGCTCTTTTAGAAGATTTTAGTACATTAATGATTATCGGAATTATTGCTTCAATTTTATTGTGGCTCACTTCATTAGTTGTCGAAGTAAGTTCTTTAACGTACATACCAACAAGAATAATTGCTATTGCCATTGGTAGTTGGGGAATCGGTTGGCTTGTACCTGGATTTGCTTCGGCACACTCGATAGTTCAGGCTGGAAATCAACAGTTTTTTGTGAGTGCATTTATGTTCCAGTTTTTTAATCAATTAGTAATAATGGTAAGTGGATTATTTATACCACTTGCACACTTTGTACACAACTTAATATGGGCATTAGGTTTAAATACAGGGCTATCATTAGGTTTTATTGTACTAGCGGGTTTTGCAGTACATAAAAAATATATCATACCAAAGATTGAACAAGTCTTTGCGTAATCATAATCTCATATGAGATAAAAGGTGAAAAAACGACACTTCCAGATTTAAAGATGGGAACTTACGGAACAATAATAGCGTTATTTGTCTTGTTGTTTGCAGGTAGTTTTTTCGGAATTTGGGAAATTGAAGCATGGATTGCGATTGGAATGTTTGCACTCGTTATATTCTTTGCTAATTTCTTAATAGATTTCGTTGAAGCACCAGACAAAACAATATTAACACATGTTTTGATGTCAATTACATTGGCAGTAGCAATTTATGTGGTTTTAGGCATATTAACCTATATTGGAATTAATGTTCCAGCGGTGGTATATACACCAACTCCAGCAGTAATATAATTACTGTTGGTTTTGTTTTTTTTTCACCAAGGAGAAAAAAGAAAATGAAAGAAAAAATATTAATGTTAGTAAGTTTATTAGTAATAATTGGTTCAGTTAATGCAATGGAGATTTTTACTGAAGAACTAACTATGGATTCAGGATATATGAGTTATGAATATACTGCGGGAGTGGCTTCACTTTTTGCTATTATAAATCCTGGTGATGTAAATGCGGGTGAAACGATAGATACTTGGTACAGTTGGCAAGGAGAAAACTGTCAATATACAGGTGAAAGAGTTGATTGGGTTATGGAAGATAGTTTAGGGAACACCAAACGTTCTGGAACTTACGAGATTGCACCTAGATCGTGTGGTAGTGCTATATACGTGAAACAAACTTTTGTTGTACCTGAATTTGAAATAGGTTCATATAGAATGTGTGGAATATTAAGAGATAACATTGGACACGATGTTACAAGTTGGGATTGCGGTCAATTTACTATTGGCGGAGCAGTACCAGATACGTGTGAACCACATACAGAACCTTTTGGTGAATGCCAACCCGATGGAAAACAATGTAGAAGATATAGAACTGCAAATTGTGCTGAAAATGTTGAATGCCAACCATGTGATAGACCAACTGGATTATGTGAGTACGGCGAACATATTTGTGAAGGAAACGTTTATTTTACATGTACTGAAAATAAAGGAAACATTGAATGGGTAGGTTTTGGACCGCAAGTTGGTAAATGTGAAGTTGAATGTATTGTAGCTTCTGATTGTGATGATGCATTATTTTGTAATAATAATGAATTATTGTGTACTAACAATCCAACACATGTAAAAGATAATGTTTGCACATTAGCAAAAAAGTATTGTGCAAATCCAACAAGTGGAATTGGTGAATGTGTTTCAATATTTAAATCATGTGATTCAGCATTTCCTGATGAAACTGATGAAACACCTTTAGAATGTTCATGGTGGGAAATAGGTAAAGAACAATCTAAATATGGATGGCATGGTTCATTTTTATCACTAATAGTATGTGGTGCATTAGATAAATATACACATGAAGAAGTTTGCGAACCAAATTACATAATATTCTTAGGAATGTTTGTAACCGCTATAATGATTGTTGGTTTGATATTGGCGTACTTCCTTATTAGGAGGTTTATGTAAATGAAATGGACAGCATTGTTAGTAATTGGTGCAGTTATCTTAATAAGTATCGTTGACTTGGGAGCAAACGTTGTAAGTTTAATTCCAGGACTTGGCGATATAGCAGAAACGGCTTCAGAAATATTGTTAGAAGGATTACAAATTGTCATTGTAGCTGGATATATTTTACTGAATCGTGGAGAGTAGAATGAAGAAAGGAAACACTGCTATAATCTTAAGCATAGTGAGTGTATTAATACTAGCGAGTGTTTTCTATTATTTTTATTCAACAGATAGTTTTAGGCTTAGTTTTGATGATGGTATAATTAGGTCTGAATATAATTCTTGTGATTTAAATAATCCTGAACAAACGGGAATTAATTGTGATTTGTTATTTAATACATATTATAGAAAAAATGTTAATCGTTGGCGAAATAATATTGATTATTGGATGATACTTAATTTTGATTATAATGAAAAGGGTAAGTTATACATCGAATCATCATCAGAAACAAAAGAAATAGATATAAAGCGTTATTGCATTTCAGAAGATAATAAATTTGAAGTACATTTAATTGGTGTGAATATCTTTTGTAATACAGGTTTAGATTATAATGATAAAGATCTAGTATATATCAACAGTATTATTTTACATAATAGATATGTATATGATATACGATATGAAATTACTAGTAGCGAACCATTAATTGAACCTGATTGTACGTTGGGAGAAACTAATTGTGAAGGAACAAATTATTTTACATGTTTAGATGAAGCATGGAAATCTGAAGGAACGATAGATGGAAAATGTGGTTATACTGAACCCGTTATAGAATGTACTTCTTCACAAACGAAGTGTATTGGAACGAACTATTATACTTGCTCAAGCAGTAATTGGTTAAATAATGGTGAAGTAGATGGAAAATGTGGTTACGTAGCACCTGTTTGTAGTTCACTTCAAACTAAATGTGAAGGTACAACATTTTATACTTGTTCAAATGGACAATGGCTAAATAATGGACAAGTTGAAGGTGAATGTAATTATGTAATTGCGGAATGTTCAGCAGGTCAATCAGATTGTTCAGGATTAAATTATTATACTTGCTTAAATGGAAATTGGAATTATCAAGGCAAGGTTTTAGGAGAATGTGGGGTAGATTGTACAAGCGATTCTAATTGTGGAATTAATGAAAGATGTTCAATTTATGAATGCGAAACTTACTGCGTAGCACAAAATTTAGAAGATACAAAACGATGCAGTACTAGTGGAGATGTAATAATTGATTATCAAAGAAATGATTGTTCAACATCAACTTTATTATACCAAGCTTGTGTAAGTTCACAGGAATGTATTAGTGGTGAATGTATAAATACTGCTGAATGTAATACTGGTGAAACTAATTGTGATGGTAATATTTATATTGAATGCGTAGATGAAAAATGGGTTAATTACGGGGTTACTGAAGGGAAATGTGGTGTTATTTGTTTAGCTTCAGCAACTCAATGTGAGGGATATGGTATTTCAATTTGTGAAGATTATTCATATTCAATAGCAACAATTGAAGTTGGTCAATGTGGTGTAGAGTGTATAGATAATAGTTATTGTTCTTCAACAGAAGCATGTCAAGACTATGTTTGTGTAGATGTATCGGAATGTCTTTTAGGTGAAGATGCTTGCTTTGGGTTTGATTATTATTTATGCGATAATACTGGGCATTGGGAAAAACAAGGAAAGATATCTGAAAAATGCGGAATATCTTGTATTAATGATTTAGGTTGTGGTACAGCCTATCATTGTGATTCAGAAACATACTCTTGTTTAGAAAATGCGGTTATAAATGATACTGAACCAGATACAGATAAACCTATAATAACCATTCCAGATGAAATAGCAGGAATACCGTTTATATGGTTGATGATGGCATTACTTATAATAATAATATTACTTATTGTAATAATAATATTGGTACTTTAAAATGAAAAATAAAAATGGAAATATGACGATTTACGGATTATTAGCGTTAGTTGTAATTGGTGGAGTGATTGGAATGTTTATAATAGATCCATTTTCAATATATTTAGAAACAGTTTATATTGAAGGAAGCTCAATAGATTCACTAACTGAAGCAAATCCATACATCGTTAATCTTGTTGTTGATAATCAAAGATTATTTTTAGATAGAGCTGAAGTTTCTATTACTGCAAATTTTGGTGGCGATTTAGAACCAACTAGTACGGTTTCAACGTGTATAATTGCACAAAATCAGAATGATATAAATTTATGGTATCAAAGCAGTGTATCTTTTTGTAGAAGTAAGGGCTATGACCAATCAGGATTTCAAAGTGATTCAGGTCCAATTTTATGCCAACCTTGGAGTATGTCTGGAGAACAAATCATACTTGGACAAACAGGTTTAAGATGTTGGAAATATGTTCCATTACCAACTTCAAGTATTATTGAATTACGATTATATGATGAAGTTTTGGCAACGTTTACACCTGAAACGCCAACAGTTACTTTAGCTTTATCCGATATTATAAATGAGGTCTTTTATGATGATATTATAAGTTTTAATAAATTTGGTGTTCCGTATGAAAAAGCACTTGAATTATATGTATCTGGAGATGCTAATGGTGGAAGATTAATATTTGGTGGAATATCTACTGATACGCAAACAGAACTTTGCGAAAATGAACGTTATAGATTAACTAATCCTTTTGAGTGTGGTTATACTATAAACAATGAATCTTGTGAAGAAAACGCTACTCTTAAAGAAAATTGCTGGGATAGAACTCAAATAATCGTTAAAGAATGTGTAGATGAAGAATGGGTTGATGTTGCTAATACTTGTGAGAAAAAACCATTCTTACAAAAGTATTTAATAGAACCGCTAATAAGTTTCTTTGAAGCGATGGGAAATTTTATATCATATATATTTAATTAAAATGGGGATAAGGATAAAAAAGAAAGCGTTGGTACTAATAATTGTAGCAATATTACTTTTAAGTATTATTTTTATGGCTAATGCAGAAGATAAAGGTAAAGAAAAGATAGATAAGCACCCTGATAAAAGAAACGATGAACTTGATATTATAAAAGATTCTAAAATTCTTGAAAAAGATATTCTTGAAAACAAATACGGTTCAAAAGAACCAAACTACAAAATATATAACGATTCTGATTTAACAATTATTGCACTTGAAACTTTAAAATGTGAATGGGCTTCTCCTGAAGATAATTTTAGAACGTGTACGGCTTTAATTGAAATAAATAACAAAATGAATAAAGATATACAATTTAAATATGAAGGTTTATCTTTAGAAACGCTTTACCCAATAAGTAGTTTATCTTTTAAGCTTTCTGAAACATACTCAACAAAAGAAACAAAATATTATGAAAAAGTATCGGATACAAAAATAAAAACGTTTACTAAAGATAAAAAAGTATTTACAAACTATAAAAGCTTTGATAAAAACGGAGATAAAATAAAGAAAAATCAATGGACTTCAGTAGAAATAAGCTTTAAAGATCCAATGAAAATTGTTGATGGTGCTTATACAAAAAATTCATACAACTTAACAATTCAAGATACGGATTTATCATTTATTTTAGATCCAGATGTAAGTGCTTGTTCGACACTTTCATCAGGAGGAACATATACAATGACTGCAAATATTACTGATGCGATAGATACTTGTATTGAAATAGGTGCTAACAATGCTATTTTTGATTGTGCAGGATATACTATTCAAGGTGAAGATGATAAAGCTATATATGTCCGTTTCCCAAAAGATGTTACAGTAAAAAATTGCAATATATTTTTAAACGGAACAGATAGTGATTATGGAATTTATTATCATCAATATGCAGATAACGGTGTCATTGATAATAATACTGTTTACGTAACAGATGATTACGGAATTAGAGTAACTACGGATTCAAAAAATATATTAATTTCAAATAATAATGTTACTTTTGGTGGTTGGTACGGTATTAATGTGCAAGAATCTGATAATAATCAGATAGTAAATAATACAATATATTCTGAAAATGGACTTTTTGGAATAAGTGCTACTTTATTATCCAACGTTACTATATTAAATAATATTATTTCAGTTAACGAATCAACAATTCGATTTCAAGATGTATTAAACAGTGAAATATCTAATAATTATATATTTTCAAATACTAATGAAGGATTATTTATGTATTCAAATTCACACAATAATTATTTTTCAGATAATATTATTAATGTGACTTTAGATATTGGGATCCGTTTATTAACACCAGTAGAAAATAATACTTTCTTAAACAATAATATCACTACTTCAACGTCGAATATTATTGTAGATAATACTCTTATATCTGAATATAATACATTAATTTATAATAACTCTTATGGACAAGTATCTTGGAATTTACTAAATTTAAATATAACTGAAAGTGGAACTGTTGGATTGGGCAATGCGATAAATATAACAAATAACTTAATTATAGTAGATTCTACATCATTTACTGGGTTGAATCAATCGGCAAACTTATCTTTTTATAATTTAGAAACAT
>CAZGVA010000004.1:0-15912 GCA_964528765.1 Candidatus Woesearchaeota archaeon
CATATCTAATTCCACTTCTAAGAATTTTACATCATTTACAGGATCATAAGTTCCAGCTTTTACCGGCTCACCTTTTTCATTTGTTGCACCAGCTACATCAATAACATGAATCAAAACATCTGCAGAGCCCAAATCATCAAGGAATTTATTTCCCATTCCTTTTCCTTCGTGCGCACCCGGGACAAGACCTGCAACATCTAACATTTTAACTGGAACAAATCGTTCACCATTAATACAAAAACCGTGCAGAGGATTGCATTTCGTTTTGAAAAATTTCTCAACACATGGATGTCGTACAAATCCCATTCCAGAATTTGGTTCAATTGTTGCAAAAGGATAATTGGCTATTTCTACTTCTGAAAGCGTTGCTGACTTAAACAACGTACTTTTTCCCACGTTTGCCTTACCAACTACACCAATTAACATATAATATATATAGAAAAAGTTGTTTTTAAGGTTTTCAATCGCTTACAATAATAATATACAAACAATTTTAAAATATAAGCACATAAATATGAAATGAAATACAAAATATCAGGAGATAATTTGCAGGTTGCTAATGTTAGTCTTAATTCTAATGAAAATATAAATGCTGAAGCAGGTACAATGATTTATAAAACGGGTAATGTTACAATTGATGTTGAAAGTAAAGGTGCTAAAAAAGCACTTAAACGAATTTTAACTGGCGAATCGCTTTTCCTAACAAAATTCAAATCAGTTGGTGGTGCTGGAATTGTTGGTTTTGGTGGTCGATTTCCCGGTAAAATTAAAGCAATAAAATTAGTAAAAGGAAAAACTATAATTGCTGAAAAAGGTGCGTACTTATGTTCAGATAATTCTATTGAAATTGATCTTAAAATAATTAAAAAAATTGGTGCAGGTTTATTTGGTGGTGAAGGAATATTCTTACAAGAAATAAAAGGTCCGGGAACGGTTTTACTTCATGCTGCCGGAGATTTGATTGAATATACACTAAAAAAAGGACAAAGATTAGATGTTGATACTTCGCATTTAGTTGCTTTTGATCCAACAGTTGATTATGATATTCGTAGAGTTGGTGGAATCAAAACAACAGTGTTTGGTGGTGAAGGTTTATTTTTAGCTCAAATGACAGGTCCAGGAAGAGTTATTTTACAAAGTATGACAAAAAGTATGCTTACAATGGGTGGTGTACAAAGTGGTGTATCAACACATACTAAAGCCGGTTCAAATCGAGCTGCAGGAAATGTAATTGGCGGAATACTAAGAGGCATGTCTCGATGAAACCCGAAGATAAAATATCTTTTTGTGGAATAGATTGTTCTAAATGTGATGCATATTTAGCTAAACAAGAAAATTGGGATTTAGAAAAAAGAAACAAAGTAGCAAAAATATGGGCTAAAAAATATAAGCATCCAACTTTAACTGAAAAAGATATTGCTTGCGATGGTTGTAAATCTACTGGGCAATTATTTTCATATTGTCATGAATGCAAAATACGGAGCAAAAATATAAAATGAAAATAAGAGATTGGTTCGAAGGCGTTAGTGGATTATTACTCGCAGCATTTATTACGTTACTTGCAGTATTGTTCTTTTTTGTCTTCAATTTAGTTTATGCAACAGCCGTATCCATTATACTTGTAATTGCTATTCTTATTTTACCCTATTATTTTGGTAGAAAAAACGAACCTGAAAAAAAAGATAATTACGATTTGAAACAAGTTAAAGAGTAAACTCTAAAAATGTATCTAAGCTAAATAACTTATGACTTACCACGCAGACAGTATTAAAGAATCATATGACTTGGTAGCTACAGAATATACTAATAAAGCCATATCTGAAAAAAGCATGCTCGCTGAACTTTCAAAAAATTTCACTGACAATCTGCGAGGCAAAGACATTCTAGATATAGGGTGCGGGTCTGGAGAATATACTTCATTTTTTGAACAACAAAATTACAATGTAACGGGCATTGACTTTTCTCCGAAGATGATTGAATTAACTAAACTTCAAACAAATAACACCTCATTGATATGCGATTCATTTGAAACGCACAAATTTACAAAAAAATTTGATGGCCTTTGGGTTTGTAATTCCTTACATAATATGCCTGCAAAACGCAGAGCGAACTTGCTTTGGAAATTTGTTCGATTATTGAAACCAGAGGGTATAATCGCAATAACTTTACGCCAAGGTGATTTTGAGGGTCCTATTTCTGTCCAAGGTAGTCAACGATATTATTGCTATAGCACTCCTGAAGAAATATTAAATTTGTTAGACGGCAATATGATACATATTAAGACCACGGAAAATACTTGGTTAGGTATAAAATATTTTACAGTGATTCTTAAAAAACCAAATGAAGAAACATTTTGGTCAAAAATATTAGCGAGTGTTGGTGAAAAGACTTATCGGAAAATTAAATTTGTAAAATATTATGCATCTAAACGAGTTACTGATGAAATTTTTATGCGATATTTAAACGCGGGCGATTCTTCATTAGAACTAGGTTGTGGAAGTGGAGTTATGTTATCCCTATTATCTAAAAAAGGTGTATTGACAACAGGTATTGATAACGCAAAAAGCGCGTTGAAACTTGCGGAAAAAATTGCCGAAGAAGAAAATCAAAAAGTTAAATACATACAATCTGATTTTCATAAACATCAAGGTAAATATGATTTAGTTTTTAATGGTGGTGTAGTTGAACATTTATCTAATGCAGAGTGTGATGAAACTATCCTAAAAATGATTTCATTATCCAACAAATATATTTCTATTGCTGTGCCAAATATCGATTCTCCGATATTTAAGGGATATATCAAACAATTACATGCACAGGGCGTTATTTATCCATTAAAAGACAAAAAAATTGATGTTAAGCACTTATTCAAAAAACATAAAATAAAACTATTAGATGAAGATGGCTATTTGTTGTTATTAGAAGACATGCGTTTTGCTAAACAAATATTTCCGAACATACCACTAACATATACGCATGAAGATATCAACAAAATGATACATATTGAGAGCAACATACCAAAAAATCAAAGAATTAAATATGGGCTGATGAATATTTATTTTGGTGAAATAAGCTAATTTTAAAAACCTCTGTTTCTGTAATATATTATGACTAGAATAGCAATTGTCAAAAAAGCTGATTGTAACCCCAAGAAATGCAGTCATGAATGTGAGAAATACTGTCCAGTTAACCGAACAGATAAAGAATGTATTGTTATCGAAGATGCAGCTAATATCGCTGAAGCGCTTTGCACGGGTTGTGGAATCTGCCCCAAAAAATGTCCATTTGATGCAATTCAAATAATCAATCTTCCACAGCAACTTAAAGAATCTCCCGTTTTTCGATATGGAAAAAATGCATTTGAGTTATTTAGATTGCCTATTCCTCAAAAAGGGCAGGTTGTAGGCGTACTTGGTGCAAATGGTATTGGAAAATCCACTGCTTTGGAATTATTATCAGGTTTAGCTAAACCAAATTTAGGTAATTTTGACAAGCAATTACTTGAACAAGAGATTATTGCTAGTTTCAAGGGAACTGAACTGCAAGCATATTTTACTAAACTTTTTAAAAAAAATATTAAAGTTAGTTACAAACCACAATATATTGATTTAATACCTGAAAAATTCAAAGGAAAAGTTATTGATCTTTTACTAAAAGCTGGTACGAAAAAACATGTTGAAGAACTTGCAAAAGAAATCAACATTAAAAATATTTTAACACATAATATTAATCAATTATCTGGTGGAGAATTACAAAAAGTTGCTATTGCTGCAGCATTCCTAAAAGATGCGGATTTGTATTTGTTTGATGAACCTGCTTCTTATCTTGATGTTAAAGAAAGAGTACGTGTTGCTAAGATAATTCGAAAGTTGGCACAAACAGGTAAAAATGTTATTGTAGTTGAACATGATTTAATTATATTAGATTATTTGGCAGATTTAGTTCATATTTTATTTGGAAAAATGGCGTGCTATGGTGTTGTTTCTCATCCACTTTCTGCAAAAAATGGTGTAAATACCTATCTTGAAGGTTATTTGAAAGATGAAAATATTCGATTTAGAGATACTCCAATCAAATTTGAACATGCTATTGCAAATAAACAACAAGATTTAAAGGTGTTTACAACTTGGCCAGAATTGAAAAAGAAGCTAGGCAGTTTTAAATTAGATATTGATGCTTCAGAAATTCATGAAAAAGAAATTGTGGGAATTGTTGGTGCCAATGCAATTGGTAAAACGACTTTTATGAAAATGATTGCGGGACAACTAAAACCTGATTCTGGCAAAATTAATAAAAAACTTAAAATTAGTTACAAAGAACAGTATCTTAAACCGACTAAAGGTGTTACGGTTTTATCTGCACTTAGTTCAATAACAAAAGAAGTTATGACTCAAACATATAAATTAGAAATTCTTAAACCTCTTGAAATTGAACACTTACTTAATCACAAACTTGATGAGTTATCTGGTGGAGAATTACAAAGAGTTGCAATTGCGGTTTGTTTATCACGTAAAGCAGATTTGTATTTGTTTGACGAACCTTCTACATATCTTGATGTTGAACAAAGATTACAAGCATCGCGAGCAATTCAAAAAGTTATAAAAAATAAAGAAGCGGCTGCACTTATTATTGATCACGACTTACTGTTTATTAATTTTGTTTCAGATAGACTTATAGTTTTTGATGGATTTCCTGCAAAACAAGGAAAAGCACACAAGATTCAAACAGTAAAAAATGGGATGAATCATTTTCTAAAAGAGCTAGATATTACATTGAGAAAAGACCCTTCAACTCATCGCCCTAGAGTTAATCAACCTGGAAGCCAAAAAGATAAACTTCAAAGAAAGGAAAATAGGTTTTACGAATAAAAATAGAAGTAACTTATCAGTCATATGTGAAACTTAAAAACATTTCTAATTACAATTTGTGATATATCACATATTGCAAATATCACATATCTCAAAAAAAGATATATAAAGGGAGCGTTCGAAAATCTAATTGAAAGCTAAAATGGTAACTAAAAAAATGATGGTAAAGAAGCTAGTACGAAAGACTAAAGAAAAGTGTAAGACTTGTGGAAAAGAAAGCGTAAGAGTACTATTATTCAAACGTTGTCCTGATTGTCGTAGTTTAAGAATTGCTACATTAGCCGAGACTGGGGAAAAATATTGTAAAGCTTGTGGTTTAGTTTTACTCTAAGAAATAATTAAAAAAGAGTCTCTAAGGACTCAGAATCTTCTGTTGCGCGTTTAGCTGCATCATAAGACACATTTCTAGCCTTAACAATAAATCTACCAATACTCGAACCCAGTTCCAGAATAGCTGCAGGCGTTAACTCTCCAATGATATGTTCTCGACCATCCGGTAAACTAATTTTACTTTCCATTGGATTTTTGACAAAAGCGTCACTTAACTCCTTAAGAACTGGTGAAATTTTCGATTCCAGTATGCCGGTAGAAATGCCTCTACGAATTCGCGTAGATTCATTACCTACAAATATTGCAGGACTTACTGATAATGGTACATGTGACAATATACCTTTAGGATCGATAATCGCATAGTCAAGTTTCATACCGTCTTTCACGTCAATCAAATCTCCTACAAAATCATCTGCACTTGTATCAAGTAACCCTACGTGTGATGGATAACCAAAAACCTCCAGATCATTAAGCTTCGTAATTTCTTGCCGTAATCGTTGCTCCTCGTTTATTAATTGTGTATTATCTCTATCATTGATATATCCGCGAAATGCATTATTTGCAGTAATACGTTTTCCAGCCCCGTAATCCACAAGATGAGACATACTACGTATGCCCTCTTCACGCTTATTTTGCGTATCTATAAAATCTGCAGTATGGAATATATTTACATCCATTGGTTCTATAACACCTACATTTTCAGTAAGTCTTTTTGCAGAAGATTTCAAACCAAAAGTATTCAAAATCGCTGCTTGAGCAAGAGTAGATTCAGAACCATCAGAATTTAAATAATGTGAAAATGGTGCCTGATAACGTTTCATTATAAGATGTGGTGCACTTGGATCCAGACAATATGGATCTGCAGGATTATGTAGTGGTGTAAGTGATTCTCCCTTGCGTATCAAGAATGATTTAAAGAAGTCTTTAGCCTCACCAATCCATTTCATTGATGCGCTATCAAGAGGTATTTTAGCTATAACTGATTTAGAATCAATTTTTCCTTCCAAAAATATGTTACGACTATTTGGCTTAAGTTCATAAGCCGGCCTATCTGTTTTTTTGAAACCTGGTACGGTGTTCCTGAAATACTTCATTATATCGTCTGCCTTATTTGGAATATACTTCAAATCAGTTTTTACAGTATTTGATACATCCTCTAAATCCGTTTCGCCAGTAATTGGAAGATTACTTTTAATCGTAGAAACCAATGATGCATATGTTGTAGGGTCGCTCTTCATAAATTTCGGAACACTATTTCTTGGTGGAATTGAACCAAGATATAAAACTACCATTATGCAAAACCTCCATCAAAATAAGCTTCAAGTTCAGATGTAGACTTACTTTTATTTTGTGTGCCATTTATATGATTAAATCTTGATATAACGATTGGTTCAGTTTCTAACTTTAATGCAATTCTAAGATTTTCTGATTTAACTTTATCAACCAAATTTTTAGATAATTCTGCAATCTCTTTTTGGCTCGCTAAATCAACACAATCAAGACCGTGTAAAGATATAGAATACACGCAAGCATTAGCATGTAAATAATTCCACCGTTCTCTAATTGCTGAATCAAAACTTAGATTTGATTTAATAAATGTTCCAAGTAAAACTTCAACATTACTAATATGTGTATTAACTGCACAATTGATTGTTTCGTTAATACGTTTTTTAAGTTCATTAAAATCATTTGATTCTTTTAGTAATTTAGGTATATTTATAGAAATCTTTTGTGCCTCACCAACTCGGCTAGACATAAACCATCCTCTCCAACGCGCATTAATACGTGAATCAAATAAATAATTAGAATCGTTATTAATATTATTTATAACAATACCTTTTGAAACATCCAAATCATATTCAGTTTTATTTAATTTAAAAATTAATCGAATATTATCAAATATTTTCGGATCATACAAATTCACAAGTTTACGTGTAATTTGTTCAGCAACATCTGAATAATTAGAATAATAATCATCAGTACCAAAATAAGATGTAGGTATTTTTCTAGCAAAAGTTGGTTCTCCAATATCCAAATTAATATCTACATTATATTGATTTAATGCTAAAAGAAACTCTTTAAGATCTTCTTCAGTGATACCTTGCATTTTTGCTAAGGGTGCAATTAAATAGTTAAATGAAGGAATTCCATGACTTTCCGATAGAGTTTTATCAACTTTATCTACAGCAATTAATAGTTGATTTAATAACTCTGGAATATTTTTTGCAGGTTTGCCGGTTGTACTATGTAAACTTATTGCACGTAAATCATGCATAAAATTAATTAATTTTGGTTTAGCTAAATTCTTAATAAATATATCTCCCCGTTTATGCATATTAAGTGTATCTGGCGCATGTAAGGCTAAAGTACTTGAAAAAGTTTTTTCGCGTAATTTATCTTCTTTAAGTTTCAACAATATATTTTGAACTAAATCTGCTCGTTGCTTTAATGTATCAATAAAAAGTGATTCTAATTCGTTCCAAGTAATACTATCATATATTTGACTTTTAATACAATCGAAGACAATTTCAACAGTATTTTTGGGTATTCCTGCATCAATATAACTTTGAGCAAACTTATATTTATTGAATCTTTCAAGTTTACCTGAGTTAGTTATGATATTAAAATTTCCATAAGCTTCTTCGCCATGTTTTGCTTCTTCGCCATGAAGTATTGCAGATACATTTCTTGGAGTTACATTAATTAGAAAATCTTGAATGTAGAACATTCGCTTTAGTCTATTTGCTGTTTCTTGTCGTGATTTTACAAATTCAGCATGTTCCAGTTGTTCTAAATATTTATGAGCAGTTGAAAAATTAAGATTAAGCATCTTTGAAATATCTGTGATGGATTTAGCGCCAGTATCTGCTAACAAAGATAAAATCCGAATTTTAGTTTCATTATCTAATACTTTAAGCTGGTTGATTATTTTCGAGTTTTGCAATACGTCACTCTCCAAAGTAATTACGTATATGATAGCAAGGCTTAAAAGTCTTATCTTTATGCGTGATACGTAAAATGAACTATATATTACATACTATAATAAAGAAAGTTTTATAACTTTTAATATTTACCTCGTCATATGAGATCAGGCATAAGAGCAATTGATATCGGTGATAAAAAACTTAAAACAGTTAAAGCTTCCGACAAATTAGTAACTGCTTGCAAACGCATGTCTAAGCATCGCATTGGTGGATTACCTGTAGTTTCCAAAGAACAATTGGTTGGTATAATCACGGAACGAGATATCATAAGTAAAGCATGTTCTAAGGGTAAAGATATTAGAAAACTAAAAGTCAAAGATATTATGACGTCTCCAGTTAAAATACATGCAGATAAACACGAAGATCTAACCGATATTGCCAAAAAAATGGTAAAGCATGATGTTTCGAGAATACCTATTTTAGATGATAAAAAATTAGTTGGATTTATTACAAATAAAGATTTAGCTAGAGAATCGCCTGCATTAATCAATGTTCTACTTGAACAAATAAAAATGAATGATCCTGCGTTTAAATTTGACCCACGATCTTTTGGATCCTGTGAAACTTGTGGAGAACCTAGTGCATTAGATTTCAAGAGTGGAAAATTTCTTTGCGAACTTTGTGTTACTTCTGAAAAATAATAATTCGTTAAATTAATAAACTTGCGTACTATGTTACACATTATTTTAAAATTAAAGCAATAAAATTACGTATTCCTTCAGCTAAACCAAGTACAGTAATGGCCATAAATAAAAAGTTACGAAATTCGATATCTTTAATTTCTTTTGAAATAATATATATCGAGGGAATTATAACCAGTAGCTTAAGTGGTATAAAACTAAACGGTCCAAACTTTTCAATAAAGAACCTAGGTAATGGGTGTTTTTCCCAACCACCCACAAAAAATAAAATTATTGCTGTAACAACTGAATCTAATAAGTGCGCAAAAAAAGCAGCAAACCCAAATCGACTACATATCCATTTCCAATTAAGTTTAGAAAATATTTTATAAAAAATTAAATTAAGTACGCTCAAAATAAATATTATCAAAAAAGCTAAATCCATATTCTCAAAATTTAAATTTGATGAGAAAAAATAAATTTCAATTAAAATCAAAAATATTCCTGATGAAATAGTAAAGCTTTGCCAATGTGTAATAAGTTTTTGTCTTTCAAGTAATACTCCGACAAACATACAAAACAAAAAAGTGCTAGTCAAAAGTAAATAAATTCCAGGAGATACTGTCCAAAAATTTCGAAAGATGGCTTGCATATCAACGAAAACTCGTAAACTGGATCCAATAAGAATAAATGGGAACATTGCAAGCAAAAATTCAAAGTTCAACTTAATATTAAATCGCTTAAACACGTTAAATATAATATAAATTAAAACCAATGCAATAATTGCGTAAGTTACGGTATTTACAAAATTATATCCTTGCTCAACCCGAATTGGTGACAAAAAATATTCATCGATAAATCCCATTAGGTTAATTTAATTAAATGTATAAAATCATTTCTCTTATTCATATACAAACTTACTTTTTGTTCGCCGAAGATATGAAAAAATTGCTATTTGTGCAATAATTGTTAAGACGAGCAAACCTACCAAATAATTCTTAGCCGGTACTTTTGAAACTGAAAAACTAGTAATTTGATTACCCGGGTTGCTTTCTTTATCCAATGGATTGCTCTCAAGATCAACTTCAACACCATCCGAATAACCATCTTTGTCAGTATCCATATCTTTTGGATCTGTACCAAGTTTATTTTCTATAAAATCTTTAATCCCATCATCATCTGTATCCAAATTATCTAATGGTTCTTCAAGATTATTTTCGATTAAACTATTAATATTTGCATTAGGTGTTTCAGCATAAGCTAAATTAATGATTAAACATGCTATAAATACAATCAATAATTTCTTTAACATTTTACCACGGAGATTGCCAATTCTGTTCAGGTTGTTGTGCCGGTTGTTGTGCGGGTTGCGTTTGAAAACCACCATATGATGAAGTTGTATCTTGCTGGGCAGAACCATATGTTTGTTGTTGAGGTTGAGGTTGAGGTTGTTGTTGTGTATGTGAATTCTGATTAAGTTTATTTTCCATATTTGTCAACTTTTGTTTTAGTACACTAATTTCTGAAAGTAAAGTTTCAACTTTGGTAGTAAGCAAATCAATTTTGTTTGCTAATTGCATTTGTGAAGACATTGAAGTTCCACTTGAACTGGGTAATGCATTTGAACTAGATAACATACTTGAACTGGATAATGCATTTGCACTTGGTAACGCACCTGGACTAGGTAATTCAGGCATTCCACCACCAACTTGTTCTGTAGCGTTTCCTGCTGGACCAAATGCACCAGAAGCGCCACCAATACCTGAAGGCATAGTCATAAAATCATCTTCACTGGGCTTCTGTTTGAACTTATCAAAGATTGCCATAATATTTGAGGAATTTATTACTTATATATTTTTGTACTAATTGAAAGCCAAAATTTATTAACAACTTATGCCCTAGATTATATATGTCTAAATATGAGATTATATTGGAAAATTACCAAGGAAGTGTTGAAAAACATTATTTTGCAATATTAGAACTTATGCGTGATTTTGGATTTAAAACAATTAAAACTAAAGATAATTTTAATTCGAGTATAACTTCTTCATTTTGGGGTAATATTGAACAAAGAAGAACAATGCAACAAGAAAAAGCATCACAGTTCATGGGTTTAATTGCAAATATGGTTAAAACCATGTTTCAAATTATTCGTACAATTCGTATTTCAGAAATGCGTCTTGATTTATATACTCAATCGGAAAAAGGTCCAGATAACAAATCTGCAGAAATTGCATTAAAAGGAATTTGGGTTGATATTGTAGAAGGTGCAGGTAAAAATCCAAGTTCAGTTTATGGTTTAGCTGCACAAGTGGGTTTTACAACTCTTCCAGATTTATTTTTCGATGTTACGGTACGTAATGCAAAAGAGATTGAAAAAGCTGCAAAAACATTAGAAGAAAATGGACTAAATCGTAAGGTTATTGAAGTTTTGCGCAGAAAATTAACTCAATATATTAAATGGCGCAATAGGACTGAAATTGAGTTAAAAACAAGTAAAGTTTTCAATTTAGCATATTTACGACAGCACTTTAACACAATCAGAATTTATCTAAATTGGGTTAAACCTTATTTGGAGAATGTAAAACGTCTTAATCAAAATCCGTCTCGTGGCGAAGATATGCTGGAAATGGCAGATACTGCAATAGCCGATATTGAATTATTTGGATTTCAGGATAACCAAGATAACCCAGATAACTTTAAAAAATGGATTCCAACAGTAACTGCCACTTTTGAATATAGAACCGTACCAGATATGGTATTTCATCAAGAATATCAAAAAGGTCCAATACATGTTGGAAATACTAAGATTATTTTAGAAGGTAAGCCAATGTTAATTGATGAGATTCGTGAAAAATTCAGAGATGATATCTTAGAAGATATTAATATTATTAAAGATATTAATGCTTCAATATCTGCATTTGATACAGAATTAATTAAATATCTTAAAGAAGCTGAAGAAGTGGATCCTGAAGGTAAACTTGGACTTAAACTTAAAAAAGGTAAAGTTCAACCACCAAATAGCTTAATTAAATTATTCGGACCATTTACTGATATTGGGAAAGGTTTCAAAAAAATCTTTGGCTCATTTAAATCAAAAGAAACTAAATCTGAACAACTAGCAATGATTACATATGATTTACCTGCAGATATTAAAAAAATGTGGGATACTTATCAAAAAAATCTATCAATGATTCGCGGAAAGAGAAAAAGAATATTTAAATTACGTGAAAACTTTGCAACAGATAAAGAATTTAAAAATTATATTTCTATGATTAAAAAAACCAATACAAATGATGAAGAAAATGAACTTGCAAAAGTTAAAGGTCTGGTTAATAAAACAGATGATTTAGTTTGGAAAATATATGATACTTTCAAAAAACCAATTGGAGCAATTCGTTGGTGATTGGAAGTTAGTTTAACATCATAGTATGCCAAAACAGAGCAGAAAATTTGCTAAAAAAATTAAGAAGAAATTAAAAGAAAACAAAAATATTGTTGTTGAAAAGAAACCTGAAAAATTAAAACCACAAATACAAACAACTAAACAAGAATTTTTAGATATATATAGCCAGTTTGAACATCATAATATAGAACAATTAATGCAAACAAAAGCCAAACTAAAAGAAAAACCGCTTGAAGAAATTGCAACTCAATTTACGATTAAAGAGGAAAACGCTGAAATAAGTAATTCATATACACAATCGAATGTATATAAACAAAACAAATATGAAAAAATGAAAATTTTAGGTGACCCATCTAAATATAGTGAAACAGGTGAAGAATTGTCACAATATTCTACAAAACAACCAATATTTAACCCTGCAAGTTCTGAAGATGGAACGGATATTGAAGATAAATACAATACATCAAAAAAGAAAGATATATATTATTGAATGTATATATTAGATTATAATGAAATTAGCTCCAGACTATTGGAAAAGTGTAAATTATTTTAAACATGATTTAGATAGTCCGGGAAATATTGGAATTGGTACACATATCGCTAAAGACCAAGTGCAGGAACTAAAAGCTAAAATTTTCAAGGGTGCCGGTTCAATAGAATTAGGTTTTGCAGGCAGATCAAAAGGTAATATGGGCCAAGGAAATACTACTCCTGGAATGTATGGTAAAGATGAAAGAGAAGCTATGCGTGACCTAGCTAAAGTGAATAAAGTTCGATTATCAACCCACGCTTCAGCAGGTGTAGGTTCTTGGTCAGGAATAAATGAAAATCGTTTTGATGAAAATGCAAGAGGTCAAAATATTATTGAGGGGAAACGTGCATTAGAATTTGCTGCAGAAGTTGCAGGCGGTGGCCCTGTTGTCATTCATACTGGTGAATTTCCTCGAGCAATTTCGCGTTCAGGCGAAGAAACAAAAAAAGATGAGTTATTCACAACTCTTGCTGAAGATCACAGTCATCTTGATGAAGATCAAAGTCAAAGAATCCATTATTTAATGGATAAAAAAACTGGTCAATTAATCACCGGTGTGCGTGAAGATATGAAAAATTTCATGCCAGTTGAAGTTGACACAAAAGAGAAAGATGCGTGGGGTAGACCAATTAAACATCTTGAGTGGCGAGAAGATATGCCTGAAGGTGGTGAATTTAAAATTAAACCTCGCGATTGGACATATTATGTTAAAAAATCTAAAGATAATCAAAAATCTTTTCCAAACGTTGATGCAGAAGCAGAGAATTATCGTGCAAATCATTCACATGATCCGGCAGTTTTATTTTGGTTTGATAATATGGAAGCGAAAAGACTACAAACACAAGGTCAAGCTGATGAATATGAAGAAAGTTACCGTGCTGCTAAAGAAAACCGAGAAAATATTCTTGAAAGTTTAAATTATTGGAAAAAAGAATGGAAAAACATACCTAAAAAAGATCAATGGAAACACTATGAAGCAGTACCTATAGATCGATTACAAAAAACACACCATATTCGAAATAAAGTAGAGTATTTTCAAAGAGAATTAGAAGATACTGAAAAAAGACTGAGCTATACTAAAGAAACTGCTGCAAGTGCACGTTCTCAAGAAGCGCAAATTATTGATGAACAAAAAAGACTTACTTCTCTTTCGAATTATGGTCTCCATAAAACCGCCGATTCAATTGCGCAAATGGCAATTTATGCTGCGGAACAAGAAAAGAAAAATAATTTAAAACGAGATTTATTTATTGCAGCTGAAAATATATTTCCTGAAATGGGATATGGTTCTCATCCAGAAGAATTAAAAAGAATAATTACTGACTCGCGTGAGCAAATGGTTAATTTGCTAACTAATCCCAAAAGTGGGAATTTTTATCAACCTGGATTAAGCACAGCTAAAGCAGAAGAAATGGCTGAAAAACATATTAAAGCGACTTTTGATATTGGACATGCACATACTTGGAAAAAATATTTTAAGAAAACAGACGGTGAAAGCCAAGAATCTGCAGATAAACGTTTTGATAAATGGATGATGGACCAAGTAGAAGAATTAAATAAAGCTAAAGCACTAGGTCATGTACATATAACGGATAATTTTGGATATTATGATGAACATTTATCGCCCGGTCAAGGTAATGCTCCAATTAAAGATTTTATGGGTAAATTACGTAAAATTGGTTATAAGGGACAGATAACTGTTGAAACTGCGCAACAAGATTTCAAAGCAATGACTGAAATGTGGCGTATGGCAAATAGTCCAATATATAAAATAGATAGTACTTCAAGAGGTTGGACAGATGTTGAAAGCAATCATTTTGGATATACACACAGCCCTGAATTTATTTTTGGAGAATACGCACCAGATCCAAAAATGTGGTCTCCTTGGAATGACATGCCAATGGAATAAATAAATTTTTAAATATACGTTTATTAAGTAGTAAATGATGATAGTTACTGCAATCGATGGTCATAAAATTAAAATTCATTTAGATGATTTACTAAAACAAGTAATACCTGCTGGAACTGAATTAAAAAATATTAACTCTTCAACACTTGAAAAAATTCCCGGTGCAGTGGAGTTAGCTAAACAATCTTCCCAAAAAGGTAAACTAATGCTTATTGGCGAAGATCTAATTTCAAATGGTTCTAACGGTTCCCGTAATTATTTATTAAATACACAATATTTGTTTTACTTAGGTTCAAAAGGTCTTTTTATTAGTTATGTGCCAAGTACGTTTAGTCAAACGCTAAAAAAGAAATTATACGCAGATATTCAATCCACGATTAATCCGATAACTAAAGAATCTGAAACACTTGTTGTTAAAATAAACCCTCATAAATCAAATTTGCAATGCGAAATTCAAAATATGAATAGTTTGGAAATAAAACCATTTAACTTAAAAAAAACTTCAAAGCCGCAAAAATATGTATCGCCTTGCATAGGTAACAAACACGCCACAGCTCCGCGTACAGAGATTACGTTACCACACATAAATTTGTGTGATCGGCAGCTATTTGAAAAATATTTTCAACAAATTAGTGCATTAAATTTTAGAACAGATGCACTAAAAATCACAATACCACGTGAATATTTACCTAGACCTGATTTAACCAATTTGAACACAGAAGTTCAATTTCATAACCCTGATTACATTGGTGTCACGGGAAAACCCAAATTAATTGGAAAACTTACTCGTACAAGTAAGCAAGAAATTGTAGACAAATTTTGTGAACAATATGTCCTTGATCAAACCAAAAAAATAGTTGAAAGAACAATACGTCAACTACCTAAAGAAACATTTGCAGGATCTCTTTGGAAACCCGAAAAACGCAATATAGAATTAAATTTAACGCAATTAAAACAAGAATCTTTTGAAATAGGGGGCTATCCTGAACTTAAAGACACAAATGAAGCATTTCGAGCAAGAATATATCATAATAATATGGGATTAACACCCACACCGTTTCGATTTTATTTTTTAAGAGCGCTGGTTGGTTCAAATGCAGGTGAAATCTGGATTCAACCAAGATTGGACCAGGATCAGACTGGAGATTTATTGCTACAACATGAAGCTCTTCGAGGTGTCACCAAAACTTTAGAAGAAATATTTCCAATTGCTAAACAAGCAGCTAAAACCAAATTAATATACGATAATTATTAAAACAACTT
>CAZGVA010000004.1:16012-34137 GCA_964528765.1 Candidatus Woesearchaeota archaeon
TCATTTTGTCAATAGAATATTTTAATCGTAAAGTGGTTACTAAAATATTATATAAGCCAAAACTTTCATTTTGTCAATAGAATATTTTAATCGTAAAGTGGTTACTAAAATATTATATAATCCAACCTATATATTAAACCAAATATGAAATTTAATATTAAGAATAATCAGAATCATCCTAGTTATAATAGCAAATATCCAAAAAACGATATTGACATAGCCAGGAAATTAGCTAAAAAACTTTACAAAGAAATGGGTGAGTTTATTGTTGCAATGTCTCTTTTTGGTTCTACTGCTCGCGGTGATCACAAAAAAAATGATATAGATATTCTCATTATTATTGATGATGTTCATATGAAATTATCTCGTGATATTGTAGAAACCTATCGAATAATTTTAGCTAAATCGGTTGCTGCTATTGACCAAAAAAAATTACATGTTCAAACAATTACTTGGACTTCTTTCTGGGAATATGTACGTGTAGGTGACCCAATCGCAATAAATATTTTGCGCGATAGTATTGCGTTAATTGACATTGGTTTCTTTGACCCACTTCAAACAATGCTTCTTCAAGGAAGAATTAGACCTTCTGAAGAAAGTATTTGGACTTATTTTTCATTAGCGTCTGCAAGCATCAGTAATGCTGATATGAAACTCAAAGGTGCGGTTTTAGATTTATACTGGGCTGCGATTGATGCAGCGCATGCTGCTTTAATGAGTATTGGAGAAATACCTCCAAGTCCGGCACATGTATCTGAAATGATTCGGAAAAAACTAGTAGTACCTGGTTATGCTCCTGCAAAATGTGCTACAATTATGAAGCATATGTATATTTTATCAAAACAAATAACTCATGGAAAATATTCACATTTAGAAGGTGAAGATTATGACAAATATAAACATCACGTTGAAAAATTTGTAAAAGATATGGAACATGTAATTAATCGTAAGAAAAAATAATTCTTTAAAAATATTAGTCCACCTCGACATATAGCCGAGGCAGTAAGTATAAAAACAAAAAACTAAGCGTTTTGTATATAGTCTTCAAGTTGCTTATATTTCATCAATTTCTTTGTCATGTCTTCCTTACTATTTACGACTTGATCACCATATTGTGCAGCTATTAACTGTAACTGTTGATAGAACGTATTTTGATTTCCAGGAGTTATTTTCATTCCAATATGCATTTTACTATTTTGTTGTGCATAAGCATTTGCAGCTTGTCCTACATCTCCATGCCAAGCATCAGAATCATACATTTTTCCACTGCCGATTTTTTCCCGTACCTCTGAAAGATTAAGACCAGTTACACCTGCAAAAGCAGTAGCAATTTCAGTGCGTCTTACGTCATTCTTTTTACGTTCTTCGCCAGTAATATTTGCATCATCTTCTTTTAAAAATACATCTTTATCTTTTTGTGTGAATCTAATACCGACTCTTTTTGCATTAACATTTAACAGTTTTCCAATAATTTTCCTACCGTCTTCATCAGTCATACGGGAATAATCTACATTACCTTGTTTATTTACTCTTCCATTTTCACGCATATATTTCAGAAATTGTTCTTGACCAAGGAATTTAAAATCACGACTAGTTTTTCCAAATTCTCTAACTCCTTCAAGAGTTTCTTGTGCATAATTTCTAGGAACTGCTGGATTAGCTACGGCATTTATATTTTGTTGGTTTGGATTATTTGGCATTTTACTTATTCACCTTCACCTATAAGTGAGAATTACTTGTTTATAAAGCTTTCTATTTTAAGTATCCCTCAATTGTATAGTAAAGAATACATTCAAAAGCTTTATATCTATTGCGTTTTACGATTTGTATGACAGCCGATTATCCAAATCCAGATCTTGATATTAAATATCAAAATAGAGATACTTCTACAGATGTTAAAATTGATGACATGGAAATACTTAAAAGAAAAGCTGCAGAACAAGCAGCTAAAATGCAAGAACAAAAAAAACAAATGGCTGAAAAAATAAACCGTGTCATGGAAGATAATGTAAAAAAAGCAATTCCATTCAAAAAAGAAGTTGTTAGCAAATTTAAGAAACAGATTGTTGGTATGCTAGTTATGCCACCAAAATCCGATAAAAAACTGGATACAAAAACTGGAAAATTTGATGAAAATCTTGATGTTTTAACAATTATTGAAATTAAAGACGTATCTGATATAAAAAAGAAATTAGAGAAAAAACAAGAAATTGAAAAAAAGATGCGTGAAGTCGGTAAGAAAAAATTCAAAAATCATTTAATAAATGTAGTATTACTTGATGAAATATGGGATATGTGTTTGAAAGGTAAATATGATATCCTAAATATCCTAACAATGGGTAAAATTCTTTATGATACTGGTTGGGTTGGCGCACTTAAAATGACTGAAATCCACAAAATGAAAGTTCTTCAAAAATTTGAGAAGTATGTTATTTGTTATATTTTTGGTGGTTCTATGGTTAGGGGTGAAGCAGACGAACACTCTGATGTAGATACTTACGTAGTTATTGATGATACAGATGTTACAAGAATGACTTCAGCAGAACTAAGACAAAGATTAATGAGTATGATTTGGGGATATGCACAAGAAGCTGCTATGGCTGCAGGTGTTGAAAACAAATTGAATGTTCAAGTTTATGTTTTAAGCGATATGTGGGATTCCATTAAAAACGCAAACCCGGTTATCGTTACATTCTTAAGAGAAGGTATTCCATTATATGATCGAGGAATGTTCTCTCCATGGAAACAATTACTAAAACGTGGAAAAATTAAACCAACTCCTGAAGCAATAACACAATATATGAAATCAGGTGACCAAATGGTTAAACGAACTGAAGCTAAGTTGCGTGAAATGGCTATTGAAGACTTTTTCTGGGCAACATCTACACCAACACAAGGTGCATTAATGTTATTAGGGCATCCATGTCCTGTTCCAAATAAAGTTGCAAAAGCAATTAGAGAGCATTTAGTTAAACCTGGATTAATAGAAGAAAAATACGCTAAGATTTGGGAAGGAATATTAAAAGTACGTAAAGATTTTGAGCATGGAACCATAAAAGAGATTGATGCAAAAGAAATTGCAGTTTTATTTGATAATACAAAAAGTTACTTAAAACGTATGAATAAACTTTTCAAACAAGTTGACAAACAAAAAACTCTTGAAGAAGTAACTAATCTTTATGACAAAACTGTTGATGATTGTATTGCATCTTTAACAATGATGGGTTCATCTGCAACAAAAAAAGACGCATTTAAAAAATTCAAAGAAGAGCTTGTTGACAAACAAATTGCATCTGATAGATATTATGATTTGATGCTTAAAATTGAGAAACTAAATAAATCAGGTTCTACAACTAGAGAAGAAATTGCTTCAATAAGTTTTGAACAAGATAAACTTGCAAGAGATATTTTTAACATAATCCGCGCTGAACATGGCCAAAAAATTGAAAAATTCAAAATATCTGCACAATATAAAGATAGTAAAAAAACTGCAGGAATTTGGTTATTTACTAAAGATGCATATATTATACTTGATGTTGCCGATTCAGATACAAAAATTGTCAAATATAAAATCGCATCAGATGGTTCACTAACTGACGAAAAATCATCAAACTTAGGTGAAATTGAAGAAAAATTAAAAACTTTTTCAGGCACACCTACAACCATGACCAAAAAAACAATTGATAGTTTTAAGTCAATATTATCTGAAGATGTAAAAATAGTTATTGGTGCATAAATTTTTCAACACGCATTTGGATTGAAATTTTTTAATATTTTATCTATTGATTTTTGAGTTTCTGCCATTACAAAAATATCTTTTTTTGGTGTTTTTGTAATATATGTATTTAATATACCAAGTTTAAGCCAAGCGTTCTTATCTCCATTAAACAAAGCACTAATTTCATTTTCACGCATCTGCACAAATCTATCTTTGAAGTATAATTCTGGACGATCTATTTTCCGAGCAGGTTTACTATCAAAAAAAGATTTAACTAGATTAATTGGAACAAAATAAGTTGAAGAGATATTTTCCATTAAAGCAAGAGTAAGTAAATCTGGTGTAGGATATTTTGTAGCTAAATCTTCTTGCAATAAATGATATGAAAAAATATAAAATTGCTCAACACCTTGATTTTTTAGTGAACCAACTAATTGCTTTTCTCGTATAACTCCACCATTACTTCTAAAGGATGCTTTAGATTCAAACATATATGTGCCATCACGAGTCATTAAATCAGAAAGCCTGCCGGCACCATCATTAAACTTTGGGCGATAATCATCATCAAGTTTTGCAAAATCAAATAATTTTACTGCTCTATCTTCAAAAAAAGTTCCAATAACTGTACGAACACTATACGTCATATTATTTCAAAACAAAAATGCTATTAAAAATTTCTACAGTTCATCCGATACTTTTTTAAAGCAGGTTTCTTGTTCATAATTATGACAAATGCAATAATAATGAATTACCGAGGAAGTCACAAAACACAAAGACCTAAACACATGATACTTTTACCTGACGATGCAAACAATAAAGCCGATGCTGAAAAATTTATTGGCAAAAAAGCAACATGGACTACTAAATCAGGTAATAAAATAACTGGAATAATCACAGGTGTACATGGTTGTAAGGGTGCCGTTCAGATTAGATTTGACGAAAAAGGGTTACCAGGTCAATCTTTAGGAACAAAGATTGAAATTGAATAAATTCTAGAAAACCGGTATTTTTTTAAATAAACGATGTCACTATTTAGTGAAATGTCAGACTACCAATGCAAGTCGTGCAACTCAGGAACATGTGGTAGTGGTAGCTACAACGCAGGTAGTGGTTCTTCAAGTTCTCAATCAAGTTATATGCAAAATACACAAATGCCTGTTTTTGATCCAACTGGTGGAAAACAAAATGATGGTGGATTTGGCGTAGCTGTTCAAGGATCTTATGGTGATAAAGAGCCAGAGAAACCATCAGCCATGCCTAGCTATTTGCTTAATGGTTTAACCAATAATGGAAACGATAGTTATATTGGTGCTAATTTAGAAAACGCTGAAGAAAAAGATAAAAAAAATAAGTTAAATTTTGGTTTAAGTATAGAAGATAACCTTGAAGAAAAAGAACAGCAAAAAACAATATTTCCTGAAACCGAAGAAAAAAGTGAAGAAGTGGAAGAAGAAGAAACTGAAGACAATTCAAATAAACTTGAAGACCTATTTACAAAAGGTACACTTGTAAATTCTAGACCAACATTTGGTATTGGAAAAGCACAAAAAGCACCCGCTGGAAGCTCAATGTTATAATTTTTATCTTTTAATAAAAAATAATTGCATAGGATATTTTGAACCGGTTGCAGGAGAAACTCTGAAAACTTGTATAATTTTGCCTTCTTTTACTTCAAATCGAGTAAATACCTTACCTGAAGACATTTTTAAGAAATAAATTCCATCTGGCCAATTCCGTATTTTCTCAGACATAGCTGTTTTAAAATTTCTTTCACTTTTAACGTCTTTACGGCCAATGTAAACATATTTTTGCTTTAAATATGGCGCTGCATAATTCTTTCTAACCCGTATTACAGACAATTGATCTTCAAATTTCGGTTTTGGCGCCATCGTTGCATCTATATGATATCAAGTATTATTTATATAGTTACGTAGCACCGTTTCGATGATGCTAAATACTAATCACTAATAAGTGAGCAAAAGTATTATAAAAAGGTTTTGTTCTTTCTTAAATAATTTATTAAACTTTGAAAAAACGGCACACTAAGCACCAACCATATCGAAAGCCTTATAAGTACAATTGTTACTTCTTATTAGAAAATGGAACAATTAATATGTAGGTTAGGCTTAAGAAATAAAATTCAAGTTAGTGGACCACCTAATTGGGTAATGGATGTAAATGATGTTGTAAACAAAATTAAACTGATTGAAACCCCAACTATTGAATCAGCGCTTAGTGACGTAGAAGTACCTCAAGAATCTAAAACTGAAGAAGTTAAAGCAAAAGTTGAATCTACAGAAAAACGCGTTCAAAGTGTAGCTCAAGCAGAAAACGGATATCAAAAACCTGACGCTTTTGGATATACTTATTTAAATCCAAATGCACACTTACAAACAAATACACCACGTAAATCATATTGATTTAATAAATAATTTTTAACAAATAAGATTACCTTTTTAACCGCATTTTTCACAATATAATATGAAACTTGAGAAAATACAAGAAGGCAAAATATCGATAAAAGTACCCAAAGGTTACAGATTAGATTCAAAAATGCCTGTTTTTTACAACCCAATACAGATTTTAAATAGAGATATTTCAATTTCACTTCTAAATTCCATTGAACGCAGATTAGATCGACCATATAGAGTACTAGATTTACTATCTGCTTCAGGTGTTCGAGGATTGCGAATCAAAGCTGAAGTGTCAAATTGCGAAGTAACTCTCAATGATTATAATGCCAAAGCTTGCAAGTTAATAGCTAAAAACGCGAAGTTAAACAAACTAAAATTAAAAATTGAGAACAAAGCAGCTCATGTTCTGTTATCGGAGCAGAGTTCTTATGATTATATTGATTTAGACCCCTTCGGAACGCCTGTGCCTTTCTTAGATACTGCAATTAAGCGTCTAGCTCCGCACGGAATTATTGGTGTAACTGCTACAGATACATCTGCACTGTGTGGTGCTGCATTAAAAGCATGCATTCGAAAATATGGTGCTCACTCCTTACGAAATGAATTTATGCATGAAACGGCAGTAAGAATTCTTATTAAAAAATGTCAAGAAGTAGCTGCACAATATGATATTGCATTAATTCCAATTTTTGTACATAGTTCAAATCATTACGTTAGAGTTTATTTACAAAAACGTGGTGCAGCTAAAAAAGCAGATGATGTGTTAAAAAAGCATGGCTACATTATGTATTGTAACAAATGCTGTTATAGAAAGACTAGCCAAAACACCGTAAGTAAATGTCCTTCTTGCAAAACCAAAATGGATTATGCCGGTCCAATTTGGTTAGGTGAACTCTGGGACAGAGCACTTGTTAAAAAAATGGTTTCAAATATTAATGCTGAAGCTGAAAAAACGGGCAAAACAATTTCTTCAAAAGAAACAATGAAACTTCTAGAACAAATCTCACAAGAGATGAATATTAAAACGGTTGGTTTTTATGACTTACATTGGCTAGCTAAACGCAATAAATGGGAACAAGTGCCTAAACTGCAAAAAACCATAGATAAATCAAAGGGTTCACGAACACATTTTAGATTAACAGGTATACGTACTAAATCTCTTCTATCTAAGCTTATAAACTAGAATCAAAATAAACAATATTTGTTTCTTCAGACGTAGTTTTTGGTCTAAATGCAGGATCTTGGGATAAAAATCGCTGTCTTCGAAGTTGGTTTCGCACGTCTTTCAAATATTGGGCAGATTGCCAACTACCTTGATTATCACGCACAACAAAATCATTTGAATCTTCAGGTAAGCTTTGATGTGGTTGTAACAGTTTTACAATGGTTCCATCAAAATTACGTACAAAACCTGGAGGAATATCTGCTTGTATATCAATAATCACATGTAAATCAACACTTTTTGGTGTTTTGCTGCTTCCATCGCTTGCAATTATTGGACTTACCATTTTTTTATCAGTTTAATCTCTAAATGTTGCTTCACACACTGAACTAGAATCTTCATTATGAAGTCGTTCGACTAATTCAGCTGGATGCATAGGATTTTCTGAAATAGGAATTTTATGCATTGCTTCAATTGGATGAGTATAGTTTTCTGAAATAGAATTTAGCAAAGCACTATTTGGGTCATAAATTTTAGAACCTTTATGAAAAAAAGCAAATGAACTCACCAGAACTGCTGTACTAACAAACAATCCCGCTTGAGATTCAATTTTGTTAGAAAGAATTACACCAGTTATTCCTAAAAAACTTAATCCCGTACCAATTACATAATTTAAACTTGAATTTGACATTTTAATCTTCTTGCTTTGCTACTTCTGCTTCTTCTCTAGCTTTCTTAGCTTCATCTAACATTGTATCAAGATTTAATCTTTCAATCATTTCCTTGTAACGGTTTCTAATTGTAACTTCAGTAACTCCAACAACATCTGCGATCTCTCTTTGAGTTCGCTTTTCACCAGTCATTAAAGATGCTACATAAAGAGCAGCAGCAGCTAAACCAGTTGGTCCTCTGCCTGAAGTCAATTCAGAATCTTGTGCAATTTTTAGAATTTCAATTGCTTTAGTTTGCGTTTCAGCTGAAAATTTCAACTTATTTGCAAACTTTGGAATATAATCAATTGGTCCGCTTGGAAGCATTCTTATGCTTAATTCTCGTGCTATAAATCTGTAAGTTTTACCAACGTCTCGCTTATTTGTATTTGTAGTATTACAAACTTCATTAAGTGATCTTGGTAAGTTGAAAAGTCGTGAAGCAATATAAATTGCACCAACAACAACTGATTCCATAGATCGTCCACGGACAAGTCCTTTTGTAACTGCCATACGATATATACGCGCTGCTTCTTCCTCAATTGCAGGAGGAATGTTAAGAAGTGATGAAACACGTCTTAATTCAACAAGAGCGTATTTTAAATTTCGTTCAAGAGATGTTGAGGAACGTGAATGCCATTTTTTCAGACGCATAAATTTTCTTCGATCTGAACCAGAAAGACTATAAACATCAGCAGCGTCACCGATTTCAGTTCCAGTACCCATATCATGTTTTGCAAAACTGGATGGTGATCCTGCTCTTCGCTTTGATTCACCTTCGCCACCAAATTCTCTCCATTCTTGGCTTATATCAATTTCATTTTCATCGACTACAAGTCCACAACTTTTACAAATAATTTCGCCACGTTTTTCATCAAGAGTAAGATTAATACTTTGACATTCTGGGCATTTTTTAATAAATCCTGATTTTTTATCAGCTGACAATTGTATCGCCTTCATTTAGATTGTTTTTGTTCAACAGTTAGAACACAACCTTTTAAAATATAGCGGATTATTCATTTTTAAACCTTTCTATTTTGCGCAGATACCTACTATCACAGAATATAATATAAATTACTCTTTTTTAATCAAAACCGCATTCACCATGCCATGTTGAGTTGGTCTTGATGTAATTCTTGCAAGACCATCGGTTGTTTTGATTATTGCACCTTTTGAAAGAACATTTTGTCTAACAAAATGTCTTGACGCAGGATTTTCAATTACTGTTTCAATTTTTGTTTTCTTGCTTTTTCCATTAATTGTAAGGTTAGCTTCATTTACGCCTTGTAATGAAACTTTGGTATTTCCACCACGAGTTCTTAGAATACTATGTTTAATTTTAGTTGCAATTTTTGTAAAAACAGGGTCTCTTTCAATATGTCTAGCTTTTTTTTTGTGTGATGAATGATATCTAGCACCGGATGCTTTTCTCTTTGACCGTAGTTTCCATATCGCCATTGTATTCAAGACTAAAATTAGTTTATAAGGTTTCCTAATTATCCCAGATAAGCTTTATCTTCTTTTGGTTTTGTTGGTACTTTTTTCCATGCTTTCGTTACTTTTTGCATGACTTTTTTATATTCTTTCTTTAATGGGGGCCATGCTTTCCATGTATTGATTACAAACTCTGCACTTTCTTTTTCGCCACCCATACTATCTACAAGACCTTGATGTATCCAATACCAAAATATCATATATTGCTTGTAGATTTTTTGTTTTTCTTCTTTTGAAAATGCAGAAGACTCAATCATTGAATGTGGATCTTGGGGATGTGCATTAAAAATTGCTTGTAAATCATTGGCACAAGCATTGAAAATACGTAGAATCATTCTACGCGTTTCTTTCATCATAAATTCAGGAAATTCAGCTCGAACAATCTCAAACTCATTATTAATTTCATCAAATTTTGGTAATTTTTTATATTTTTTACTAGCTAATTCATATGCAGTCTTTATTTCATCATATGTTGTGATTCTTGCCATTAGTTACTTAATAAAATCAATACTATAAATCTTTCGAATAGATATACTTACTTTATAAATCTGCTAAAACTTCATTAAGTTTCTGATGTGTAAAATGATTTTTTGGAAGTAAATCTCGCCACATTGTATCATTAATCAAACGTGTTTTAGGTACTATGACCTCATTATGAACCGCCACAGGAATATTATAAGAACTACCACACATCTCAATTTGTGGTCTATTAAATCGAGGGTTCATAAGTCGCGTAAGTAAATCATCCTCTAAATCTTTAGTTTCAGGTTTTTCATCTGCAAAGCGTACCTCTGGATTTTTTTCATATTCTACATCTAAAGGCATTAATTCAAATCCAGCAAGAGTATAACATTTATAACTACTACCATCGGTTGTTTTTATAATTGGAACAAAAATCGGAAAATCTCTGTCTAAATCTGGGTCAGAAGAAGCATTTCTAATCCACTCTAAAGTATTTGCAACCAACTGTTCTTCATTGCCACTTACATTATATGGCATATGAATCGATTCTTTCGAAAGAATTGAAAAACCTCGTACTAAATCAACTAACTCTGATAATTCAGATTTGATTGTTTTTATTGATTGCGTACCATCTTGATAAATTCGTCCAGTTTCTTCAATAAACCCAGGAAGATTGTCAACAAGAGCTTTTTCCATAAATTTAAGTGAATCAATCATTCTATCATATACCGTAACTATTGGTTCAACCGGTAAATCTGGGCTTATGTATATTGCTGGTGGACTTGATGAAAACGAAGCGCCAATTAAACCCATGCTGTAATCTATTTGTGGTGCATGTGTATGACGTGTAGCAACCCATCCCGAAATAGCCACATTATCAAGTACTTGAGCATACTCATCTTCAACTAAATACTTTCTAAATTCGGGTGAATCTCGTTTTATTAAAGCTTCTAATTCATGCATTTGATAAACATACAAACCACTTTTTTCATCTGGAGTAAAACTAATTTCACCGTTTTTAACTGCCTTAATAAATATTTTACCTAAGCCTTCATCAAGATCACTTTGAGTTTCAATAGATTTTTTAACAAAATAATGTTGATCAGGTAAACTTGCTGGAGGAAATAAGCTTAATACGTTTTCTGGAGAATTCGTCATTTTAGCATAAATTTTTCGCATTGTTTGGAAAGTATCGTTTAGTTCTGGATTTTTTCCAAGTATCTCTCCAATTTCGTTCATAATTTTTGAATCAATATTTGATCCTTGAATAAAAGCACTTGGTGGCATCTGTATACCTTTCATAGCACTCCAAGATTTTTTTAATGGCTCTGTCCATAGAAAATAACTTTGAGGAGTTTTAATTTGCGGATCTGATGTATATTTTGAAATAAATTGTTGATTATTTGTTCCAATTAATTCGTCAATAACTCCCTCAGATGAAGCAAGTGCTGCGCTTACATATGTTTTAGCAGCGGGTGACGTAAATTTTTCCAATGTTCTTAAAAAATCAGGTCGAGACACACCACCTTCGCTTGCAAAATAAGACTCTACAGCAGCATATACGCCATCAATAAATGGTTTAATTTTAGCATCACGTATTAATGAAATTGATGGAATAACATTACGATCTGCACGCAATGCTTCTGCAGGATTACGATATATGTTACGACGCGACGATATTTCGTCTGTATCTACTTTTGCACTAAGTGTGGCTTGAGAACCATCAATAATTATATCATATTTTAAACTTGTTTGCGTAGCGATACCTGTTCCTAACATTCACTATCTTAAAATTTTAATATATAAATAAATGTATTGTATAAACAATAAAAATCAATACGATAAATATTTCAAATAAATGTGTAAGCCTCGGGGGAGAGTTGAACTCCCGACCTCTGCCTTACCAAGGCAGCGCAATACCACTATGCCACCGAGGCTTGAATAAAGAAACTATACGTTAGTTAAAAAGATTTTCACTCGTCTAAGCAAAGTTTTATTAAAGATTGTTCACTTTAAAAACGATGGTACAAAAAGATAACAAGGAACGCGTAAAAGATATTCTCACAAATATGGGTATGGCCTTTTCAGACGCAGATGATTTAATTGAAAAATCAAAGACTACTGTCAAAAAATCTGATGAAGTTAAATAAGAGGATTTCGTCTTCTAATATCTAGTGTTTTCTTTCTTCTTCTTTCGTGTCTATCATCCGGCACATATGGTGTAACCAACCAAGTAAGTATCATTTCTTTGGCTAATTCGGGTTCTACCGAACCCTGACCAAGAGTCAGAATATCTGAATTGCTATGTTCTCTTGCATGCTTTGCAGTTTCTACATTCCAAGCAACTTCTGCTATAACGTCGCTATATCCATTAGCTGCTCGAGACATTCCTTGACCTGAATAGCAGAAGAGTACACCGAATACATCTATTTCCATGCCTGGTTTTTTTGATTCCAATACGGGCATACAAACAGACTGAGCAATGTCTGGATAATCACATGATTGACTTGTTTTTGTACCTGCATCATAAACCTCATATCCTAAGCCCTTAAAATATTGAAACATTTTATCTTTTAACTCGAGCCCCGCATGATCTGATCCGAAAAACAGCCAAGGTTTCTTTATATGCACTTGCTCTTTTAGTACAAGATTCTCTAATTCGATTAATTCAGTTTTTCCCATAATTACATAATTATCCTTTCAATTTCTTAGTAACATTAATCTTTTCGCTACAAGAATCACATTCGAACTGGAAAGTTTCTACAGATTTTCGCTTATTTTTAATCATCATACCAACTTTCTTTCTTATATATGGTTCTTGCTTTTCAGCTGAGTGCTTGCAACTTGGACAAGTATATTTAATGCTTGCAACTCGCGTAGCTTCATAATCTTCTTTTGGTACAATCTTTTCGCAACTTTCGCAAATATATTCGGGAGAACGCATTTTTGGTTTTTTCAAAATTCCACCACATTCGCACTTTTGTTTGAAAACCCAAACTTCTGCATTACCTTCACCGATAGCTCTACGAGTGTAATAATCGAGCTCACTCATTGATTTTGGTCTTTGAATTGTCATATCTTTATCATAAATTAATATTTAAAAGAATATCTATTTGGCCATTATCCAAGCCATTTAATTTTCTTGTGTTTTTTTGTCTCAAACTTGGAGAAAAATGCAACTAAAACAACAATAAAAAATGTGCTAAAGAAGACCGATGGTGCAAAAAGGGTTAAGGGTATACCTGTTGTGAAAATACCAATCTGCAATGCAATCATTAAAACTACTAAACTTTCAATGTCTACAGATAACATTGATGAACTAATCAATCCAGGTGTTTTGAATTTATATTTCTTCATATGTAAATAAGTGATTGTAAACCGCACTCCGGCATATGTAACAAAAATAAGTACTGCTAAAGAAAGATATTCCCAAATTTCTGCAAGATTAATCTCAAGACCAAACCAAATGAAAAATAGTGGTACAAATAAACCAAAGGATATAGACTTTATTTTATCGGAAAAACTTCTTGTTTCTGCAAATGGCAGACGTGCAATAAGTATTCCTGCAATAAATGCGCCTAAAACTGAAGAAAAACCAATTAATTCAGTTAAATAAGCTAACGCTAAAACAATTACTAGTGCTAAAGTAAATTCTGCTTCTTCAATATGAATTCTCATGACAAATTTTGATATCTGTGATAAGAAATAAAATAATGCAACGGCTATTACTAAAAATGCAACAATACCAATTCCTTTGAACAAAATATTTTGAATACTTCCTTCAACAAATATACTTAATACCGTAAATGCTAACAAACCGAATACAATATTCACAACTGAAGATCTAAGAGTGATTCTCCCTGCGGGAAGATTCAAAATACCTTTTGATAAAAGTACTTTTGCAGGCACACCAATATCAACGATTGCAAAAGCAAGTCCCATAACCATGGCTTGCAGTAAATTTAATTCAACTCCAAAATATCTTGGAACAAAATAAAAGAATGTACTCATAACAATACCTGTTACACCTAGCAAAGTTAAACCAAGTCTAACTGCTTTTTTATCTTTATATATTTCTTCAGCATGTTCTTGCTTCATGCCCGCAATAAATAAGATAAATATAGAACCAATTAATGCAAATTCTTCAATACTATGTGGATCAATCCAACCTAAAACCGAACCACCAAATATAATTCCTACAAGCAATTCACCTAGAGTGCTATCTAACCCTATTTTCTTGAAAAGCCCTCCCAAGAGTTTCGCAGATAGAATAAGTACAAACAATATTAGTAATATATTTGTTATCATTTTATTATTTAGTTAACTTCATATGTCGAAGTAATATCCCTTGAGTTATTACACCAACAACTTGCTGTTTTTTATTAAGCACCGGCATTTCATTGACTTCTACTTGCGAAAACTTTAATCCGATCTTATCTATGTCATCATTTGCATAGCAAATAACATCATGTTTGCGCATTAAATCTCTTGCATATTTGGCAAAAAACTTTTTTTCAAAATCAAATCCGACTTCTACACCAATATCATCATACATTACATTTGGCATAAGCATTACAAATAAATCATTTTCATGAATATCACCTAAAAATTTCTTATTTTTGTTTGTAACAATGAATATCTTTGATTGAGAATGTTTTTTAACAATACGTAGCAATTCTTTTTTAGTTGCACTTGAAGAAATTAAAACCGGTTTTAACATTAGCTCTTTTATCTTCATATTGTATAATTCAGAATACATATTTATACTTTACTACACAATTTAAATTGTTTAAAAAAATACCTAAATATTTATAATTACTACTTTACGTGCATTATATCAACATGCGTCCAGAAAATCTTACAAAAAAGAAATTTAAAAAAACCAAAGATAATGTAAATTGGAACCGCGTTGAGGAACTTCTTGCTGAAAAACTAGCAGATAGAGTTAAAATCAAACTAAATGTACGTGAATCTGAAGAAGATGTTGAAGATGATATGGTTATGGAAGAAGAGTATGATTCTGACGACATTGATGCTGAATTATCCTCACAAGAACTAAGTTTCTTTTTCATTAACAAATTTCTAAATAATACAAATAAAGTTAATTAATCAAATAGTTTAAAATTTATTTCAAATAAACCTTCTAAGGATTCTTTAATTACATCAAAAAAATTAGGTATTGCTTCTTCGAATGTACTATCTCCGCATTCAAGTGGAAAAGTAAGTGTTTTTTTAAATATATTCTCTTCATATACTTGTAAAGTATTATCTAACTCAGATTCGACATCACCAATATACTTCACATTTATTACACCATATGGCGTAACAATCCCAGCTGTAGAATCTGAACAGTCTCGCTTAAGTTTCTTAGTTATTGCTAAATCTGATTTTGTTGGAAGATGTAATAATAAACTCCCTGCATTAACTTCAGGAATTCTTTTCATTTGAATTAAGTATCTTTGATAATTCTTAATTTTAGGTCTTAACTCAGAATTATTACTTAATCGTTCATAAAAATAAGGTTTAGTTATGGGAAAAGTTAATATTTTTCGATTATTTTGGCCCATTACAAATTTAGGATGAATATGATATAATATAATTTCTCCAGAATAATCCTGTGGATTCATATATATTCTTATGCCGTGTCTTATTGGTTTTGTATACAAAAGAGACCATTTAGAAGTTTCTTGTTGAAAAATCCATGCAAATTCTTCTTTTTCATGCATAGCAAACGCTCTTAATTCTAATTCTCCCTCTCGTTGACCTAATGTAACGCAATCTCCCATAAACAAAATACCTTTGCTACTGACAAATTATTAAATATGGCTTTTAAATCTTTCTGGAATAATTAATAATCATTAAGCTTAAAATCATATTTTGGCGAGCGTTAGAAACAGTTAAAAACCAAATAGATTCTATATAATTATGCTGGGGTACCGAAGTGGTCAAACGGGCAGGACTTAAGTCCAAAACTGTCGCTCAAACGTGAGTTTGGGAAAGACATCCTGTGGCTTAGTGCCTACGCAGGTTCAAACCCTGTCCCCCGCACTGTTCTTTTTGTTCCGATTTGTCTAGAAATGTAGCGGATATATAAATTTCAAAAAGAGGTTTGTATAATGCAAGACATAAAGGAACAAGTATATGGTATTAAAAGACAGTTAAATGTCGCAAAAGAAAGTTTATCAGACATATCTTAAAGATGGAATTTTATCTGACGATATTTTAAGAATGGCTATTTTATTAGCAAAAATAGATCCGATATATAGAGCAGGTTATGTTGATCAAAATATCAATGTTGTTGATAACAGAGATATTCAAGATTTACGAAATCTAATCAACTTGGTTGATAAAAATTCATTTATTGCCAATAAGATGTGTTTGCTTAATCCTACTTTTGGTAAGGCGTCCGTTTTAGTTGGAGGCGCAGATGCAGATATTGTGATAGATAATCAAATTATTGATTTTAAAACAACTAAATTTCTCCAACTTAAAGGAAACGATTTTCATCAATTAATTGGTTATTATATTCTATCTCAGTTAGGTGGCATTGATGGAGCCGATGATAGTTTAGATATACAAACAATTTCAATTTATTTTTGTCGGCATGGTATCGTTTTACCTTTAAGGGTTCCCGCTGTAAGTAAAGAATTTCTTGAATGGTTTGTGAAGAGGGCTTCGGGTAAGGTTTGATTTCATTATCGAAAAAGTTTATTATTTTGGCATAAATATATAAAGAATAAAAAATAGAAGTATTTTTATTGTTTAAGTTAAGTGATATTTAATGAAATGTTCGGATTGTGACAGTAAACCTGATTCTGATTCAAAGTTCTGTAAAAAGTGTGGTAATGAGTTAATAAAAGAACACAAACATAAAAAAACAGAACACCCTAAAAAATCTTTTATCCGAAAAATACCAGGTTTTCGTTCAGATACTGATTGGAAAAAAGCATTAGCCATTATTGGGTATACATTTATTGCACTATTTATATTAGTGATTCCTTTTGCGAATTATGATTCAGATATTGAAACAGATAAACAATATACAGAAGAAGATATTGCTGCCGAGATAATTCAAAAAATGAATATTTTCAGAAGTAATAGCATTATTAAATCTGCTCCAGAACTAGTAAGTGAGTTTTCAGGCTCAACAGGAGTCCAACAAGATGCACTGAACAAAAAATATAAAGGGTATTTTACAAGAGGTTGTGCTTATGTTTATACGGTGAATGAAAAAATGTTTTCAACAGATATTCATGCTACAATGAAAAACACAGATAGCTTCCAATCAGCAATGAGTTGGAATTTTATGCCCGAGTATTCTGTTTACTTTGATAGTTCTGAAAAAAGTAAATTAATGGATTATCCTCCCGATGATTTGTTATGCTTTTATGGAACATTTAGAATATATGTTGGATCTACAGGTCATTTGGCAGTAGAAGACGCTATCGTTATTACAAAAGACCAAACAGATGCTTATGATCGATTTATGAAATTGGAAGATAATAATGAAGTGTTGTATAATTATTTATTATTCACTATTCCGTTTAAAACTGGAGAAGATCGAGAATTTTGGGTAGCTCTTTCGGATACAGTTAAAGAGAAAAATTCCATAAATTATTAGTTCGTTATAGTGAATCGTATGATGTCGCTGATGTTTTGAACAAAACTATTTAAATAAAAGCTAGCACGTTCAGGTAGTAAACGCAAAGGACTAGCGTGTAGCGGTACTATGGTATTTGACCTGTCTATACTGCAGTCTGATATCGCCAATCCAACAACAAGGGACTTGATTTTATCTGCATTAGTCCAAAGCTGGCCGTTGAGTGCGATAAGAATTTACAACTACGTCAAGAAAAAGAAGAATATCAAATACTCAACTGTTTATACAGCCATTAAGGAATTGGTTGCGAGAGGAATACTCTCGAAGAGCGAGAAGGGATATACAATGAGTATAACTTGGATAAATAAGCTGAAGCATTTCGTGAATGTAGCTGAAAGAGTCCACTTCAAAAGATCACCGTTCTTCGAGCAGATGGAAATAACCAACGAAGACAACTATGCGATTTCTGGCAGATTCAAAAGCATGATAGATTTTAATGAGTTCATGTTTCAGTTTATGTCAGAAGAGAAGAAGTCGGTTTACTCAATGTCAAACCACTTGTGGT
>CAZGVA010000005.1:0-31797 GCA_964528765.1 Candidatus Woesearchaeota archaeon
ATATCTTAACTTTAGAAAATGAATCAATTGCTTATTTTCTATTGGGTAAAATTAGAAATTTACCTAAAAATAGTTATGATTTTACTTTATCTAAAAAATCAAAAGCAATACTTCATAAACCATTTAATCTGGATGATCTTCAAAAAACATTTGAAGTTGGTTTTCATGCAATTATTTGTTATTATAATAAAAAACCAATTCTAAAAACCGCACAATTAATTTTACAAAAAGATAATTTAGAAGACACCATTAAATTACAAGAACAAATAGTAGTTTTAAGAAATCCCCATTTAAACTTCGCATTAAGAAGTCAAGAATACATGAATATGTCAGAAATAAAACGTATGCGTGAATATAATATTATTCGCAAGCAAGTTCATGAAATGGCTCGCGCTAAATTATAAAAATACGTACTAACTCAAGATAGTAACCTTTAAATACTAACCAAATAATCCTTTGTTACTTCAGAGGTGCCAAATGGAAAGACCACTAGATGCATTAAATCAAGCAAAAAATAAAAGAGTTATTGTCGAACTTAAAAATAAGCGACAAGTTATAGGAAATTTAAAAGCTTTTGATATACATATCAATGTTGTTCTCGATGACGCAGAAGAGCGTGGCGACGACGGTAAAATACTTACAAAATTAGGTCGCGTTTTTATTCGAGGAGATATGATTTTGTTCGTAAGTCCTGCTTAAGCAGATACTTCGAACTTGTAAATCGATTATGTTTATGTAGTTTTAAACATATAAGGCTTTGTGTATAAAGTAGCATTTTAGCTCGACTTATTACACAGACTCTTGACTTTCTACACAAAAATATGTAAATATTCATGCAAGAGGTTTAGATTTATCCCATAGAGAAAGAAACAAGGCTCGTAGAGTTTGAGCACTTTCTTTTTGATTGATTTTTATGATGGTACGATCTTCAGGATTGGTTTTGTCGACAACAGTAATCATTGCATATTTACCATCAACAACGTGTAGCTTGAAGTTCTTTACAGGATAGTTTCTTATTTTGACGCCGGTTCGAGCTATCTTCCGAGCCATGTCTATGTTCTTGTTATCAATCGGTGCGATAAACCTAACATCAACACCTCTTTTGACCATTCTTTTAGTGGGTGTAACTACATCAACCCCTCGTTTAGCTGGAGTCAGGCTGCCCGCAATAAAAAGCAGTTCTTTTTTTGCACTTTCGTATAGTTCAATAGCGTTCTGATAGGCTAGATACCGACCTTTTGATACAGAGACGGTCTCTGTTTCTTCCTGCTTTTCTAAGCTATTAATTAGGTGATTTAATTGAGTAGCTTGCTTTTGCCACTGTCGGTTCTTCTTGTCAAGGAGCACTTTAAGACCTACTTTCGGGTCTATTGCTTTGACTAATCTCGGAGTTCCAGGTAAGATAGAAATTAATCCTTTAGATACAAGAGATTCAACAACATCATAAATTCTGCCTGAAGGAATCTTGCTCAGATTGCCTAGCTGATACGCTGTAACTGAATCAACTTTCAAGAGCGTCAAATAGGCTTGTATTTCATACTTTGTCAGATTTAGCTGTCTTAGTAGATCATCCATGTTTCACCACTTCTTAAAGGGGTGGATAATTAATATAAAAGCTTTTTGATTTATTACATAATGGTACTAAATTACTTAAGAAAATACTTTAGAAGTCGTAAAGCGCCAGAGGAAGAATATGTACCTACAGAATTTCTTGTACCGAAAGTTATAGAAGAAGAACCTAAAAAGTTTATAACCTTAGAAGACTTTTTTGAAGGCGTAGAAGCTTCACATAAAGCAGGTGAGGCTTATTGTATATTCGTTAAAACAGATTTTTTCCGAGGTATATTAGATATTACTGACCCAGATGATATGTTAGTATTTAATATGGTTATAGATGCTGCTGATAAATTGTTGGCTGCTGAGAATACGAATAAGTAACTAGTTTATAATTTCTTTATTCATGCTAGCATCAATACCCAACTCCATCATCTCTTGTATAACTACGCAAATATTGTGGCATAGTACCTTACAAAGTAGCTCGTTGATTTGAGCGGTTCTACTCTTGCTTCTTAAATTCATACCGAACTTTGATTTAATCATATGGAAAACTGTTTCAGAGTTGCTTCGCTTGTGATAGTGTTGCATGAACTCTTCGTTTTTGAACATGAACAAGTGAAACATTCGCTTCCAGATGATTGAGCCTCTGCATTTTCCTGTAGCGTTCTTCTTGAAAGGAATGAATGGAATTGCACCAACATCTTCAATCATATTGAAGAGTTCTCTGCTTTGGTATGCTCGATCTGCTGAGACTTCTCGCAAGTTGAACTGTTCAGCAGTCTCTTTAAGGAGTTTAGGCATTGCTCTAGTGTCACCAACTGTCTTTTCAGTAATACTACAACTTGTTACAATGTTAGTTTTTACTCCAGACATCAGGTGAGCTTTAAGCCAGATTCTATGTTTCTGTTCTTTTCCCCACTTATGATCGAACCAGCGAGCGAAGCGTGATGTTGCAAAGCCAGAGCTGTCAACTGCAAAATCTTTCTCAACATTCTTTAGTGGAAGTGAGCTAAGTCTGATTAGTCTCTCAAGAAGGGGCGTGATATCTTCCCTTTGCATAAAGTGACCAACAGAAGCAAAGCACGGAGCTTTGGATAAAAAGCCCCATTCTGTTGAAAGTTTCACATCACTCAAGAACCGACGAAGAGAAAAGGTTGAATATACTTTCAAGACAGAGCTGAAAACCATATCTGAATGTGGAAGTGTTGGTCTACCAAACTTGTATGTTGGCTGTTCAACATTTGAACACAGATCATTGAGTAGATTCAGAAACAAAAGTTTCTCATTAGTTTGAGCTTTATCATAAGCTACCCAATTTTGTGAATACGTTACAGTTGTGTGTTTTTGTTCCATTCTAGAAGTTCTCCTTAGTATTATATAATACTATAATACTCCTATATAAAGGTTTCTTTTTCTAAAGCGATAAATATATAAAGATGTAATACTTAAAATAGTTAATATGCGTAAGACTACTAGTATCAAAATGGACTCAGAACTTTGGAAGCTAGTAAAAAAGCACTGCATAGATAAAGAAATTGACATTTCTGAATATTTAGAGAGCTTGATTAAGAAAGATTTGAAATAAAAATTTTTATTTGTGAAATTTCTTCAGAGAATACATTATTTGCAATATAGAAAGCAATACACTCGCCTTAATCTTACAACTTTGCCTTTGCATCTTGTTGCCGAAGGCTTAATCATAACGCTTTTATGTTAGATTTTATTGAATTATATATGCTAAATGATATTGAAATGGCTGATAAAATAAAAACTCAAATAAAGAAAGCATGCATTGTTCTCGCAGGTGCAGGAACTGGTAAGTCTTATCAAATAAAGCAAAAAGCAAAATATTTAGTTGAAGAGTTAAAATACAATCCTGAAGAAATTTTATGTCTTACATTTTCAAATGAGGCTACAAACTCATTAAAAAAAGGTATGCAAGAAGAGATTAAATCAACTGAAGATATTAATGTTAAAACCTTTCACTCTTTTTGTTCCGACATATTACGAGAACGAGGACACTTAGTTGGAATACAAGAAGGTTTTGAAATATTGCTTCCCGATGATGCGAAGATTTTTATGCATAAATATTTGGGAGTAAAACCTTATTGGTCAAATCGATACATAAGTACTATCTCCACATCAAAAGATTTTGGAATTGAAATACAATCTCTTAAAGAACATGTTGCTGAATTAAAGAAAGAACTAAATGTAGAAAATTTAGAAGAACAAGCAAAGGATATGAAAGCTGAATTACAAACAATGTATCTTGATAAAAATACTAAAGAACTGAGAACTCGGAAAAAAGAAATTCAGAAGTTTCTAAGAGATTTTGATAATTATTCAAAAATTAATGAATTTGTAATTGTTTGGGATGATTTTGAGAAACTTAAAAAAGAGAAGAATTATTTAGATTTTTCAGATTTGAATTATTACACTTTAAAATTATTTAGAGAATTTGGTGCTAACAAAGAACAATACAAATATGTTTTTGTAGATGAATTTCAAGACACAAATAAACTACAATTTAAACTAATTGAATTTATTGCAGATCAAAACATAACTGTTGTTGGTGATCCGAACCAATCTATTTATGGTTTTAGAGGATCATACAAAGAAAGCTTTGAACATTTTAAGAAGAAATTCAAAGTAGAAACCGTTCACAAATTAGACAAAAGCTGGAGATCTCCAAATAGCATCTTATATATAACTTATAAACTCATACAAAATAATTACGAAAATCCTGATGAATGTATTCTTATTAAAAATGTTGATAACAAAGACGGTAAAAAAGTTCAAGTTACTGAATTAGTAAACAAAGACGAAGAAGCACGATATATAACTGAATTAGTGCATAAAAAAATTGAAGAAGGTGTGCCAAAAGAACAAATTTGTATACTTCACCGAACACATCAACAATCAGAAGAAATAAAAAAAGCACTAAAACTAAAAAAGATACAATATATTTCAGCAGGGAAAATCGACTTACTGCAAAAGCGAGAAATAAGAACAACAATTGGCTATTTAAGTATACTATCTAACTTAATTAATCGTTCTGGAACGGATGAACAATCTTGGTGGGAATTATTCCATTATCAAAATACACTTAGTCCGGCAGACTCAGTTAAAATCGGACGATATTTGAAGAAACATAATAAACAGGATACATCAATCGAAGACCAAATTAGTATTGATGAATTACTATTAAATTCAATAGATGATTTAGAGTTATCTGATGAAGCAAAATCAATTGTTAAACATATATCTATTAAATTAAAATAATTATTACGTGCATCAAATAAACCCTTACCTGAATTGGTGCTTGATATTTACGAACTTTCCGGACTAAATAGAGCATTTAGCCATCAAAGAACTATACAAAACATTGAAAGTTTGATGAATCTTAAAAAATTCTACGATATTGCTAAAAATTATTATTCATTACATGAAAAGAATCTTTCTGAATTTATCAAATATTTAGAGATGGTTGATACTCTTGGCGTGAGTATTGATGCATCAAAAATACTACACATTGATGCAGTAAGATTAATGACAATTCATGCATCAAAAGGACTCGAATTTGATGTAGTCATAAACTGCAATCTTGCAAAAGATAGGTTTCCAGTTGGTAGAACAAAAAATGAACCGTTAATACCTAAAGCGTTATTGCCCGATTTCAAAGCACAACTTGATGATTGGAATGAAGAAGGTCTTGATGAAAAAGATGTTGAGAAGAAAATAAAAGATTATGATAAATCTATTCAGCTTTTTGAAGAAAGACGTTTATGTTACGTAGCATGGACTCGAGCTAAAAAAGAATTGTATATAACTTATGCTAAAAGTTATAATGATGATCCTGATTCTGCATCACATTCAATGTTTTTAGATGAAATTGATTACACTAAAAATTGTGACTTTGTTAAAGATGAAGATGAAAAATCTTTACTTATAGCACCTAACTCAAATTCTGAAACATATAAGTCAATGTTAAAAGAACAACTAATTAATTCATTAGATACCGACAATCTTGCTGAACTGAAAAAACGATTAATTACTTATTTAGTTTGTAGATATAAAAAACTGATTGCAGATAAAACTGTAAACGATATTGAACTACAAAGACATTTAGACAAATGCACTGAAGATATATCTGGAATTAAATTTAATGCTAGAGAAACGGTATTTAGCCCAACGGCATTAATCGAGTATTCTGAATGTCCGAAAAGATACGAACTTTCTAAAATTTACCAAATGCCAAAAAGAGGTGATTTTGAATCTGATGGCTCTGGAATGGCTCTCGGATCATTTGTTCATAAAGTTCTTGAATTAGGTGTAGATCAAAAAGCAAAGACCGTAAAAGAATATTTGAAAATAGCAGAAAAACTAGCACAAGAAAAAGAATGGAATAATATAAATCTTGATGATGCAAATCCACTAATTGAAGTTTTCTGGGAACGAAATAATCACAAAATAACGGATGAATCTAAAACTGAACTTAAACTACCTTTGGAACTTGAAGAATTTAAATTTTATGGTCTTGCAGATAGAGTTGATCTATTAGATGATGGAACTTATGAAATTGTTGATTATAAAACAAATAAAAATGCTATCTCTATGCAAAAAAGATCATTACAATTAGGATTTTATGCGTTAGCACTTCAAGCTAAAGGATTCAATGTATCAAAACTAACCTTAGATATGTTAAAACTTGATAAGCCCGTAGAAATGAAAATTGAAGGTGATGAAGTTAGCGCAATAACTGGTTGTAATAAAACTGCAAACTTTAAACTATCTGAATTAAAAGCAAAACTGATTGAACTAGCAAATAGCATTAAAAATGACTATGAACATTCTTTCAAATGCTCAGATGACAAGAATGCTTGTAGATTCTGCGGATATAAATTTTATTGTCCAAAGTGGGACGAATAAATGGAATTATATTTTTAAATAAATACTGTAGATTAGATACAGAGGATATGATTTGGAATAATCGATGAACTTAAAAGATTTAAGATTGAGAGATAAAATGGAATTAGGACGATTAAAAAAAGTTGATTTGAGAACGGCATGGAAACATGAAGCACTAGATTTCACAAAATGGTTATCACAAGAGAATAATATTAATTTGCTTAGTGATGAAATTGGTATGGATATTGAAGTAATACAAACTGAAGCGAGTGTAGGTAAATTTAATGTTGATATTTTAGCTCAAGAACCAAATACTAATCGAAAGATTATAATTGAAAATCAATTAGAAACTACAAACCATGATCATTTAGGAAAATTAATAACTTACGCGGCAGGCCACCACGCTGAGATTATAATTTGGATTGTAAAAGAAGTAAGATCTGAGCATAAACAAGCAATAGGGTGGTTAAATGAACATACTGATGAAACTGCAAATTTCTTTGCAATTAAAATGGAATTATGGCAAATAGGGAATTCTCCTGCAGCACCAAAGTTTCAAATTATAGCCGGACCAAATGAGTGGGCTAAAGCTTTAAAGAAAGCTTCACAGTCAGGATCATTAACTGATACTAAATTAATGCAACTCGAGTTTTGGAATAAATTTAAAGAGTATTTTGAATCAAAGAATAACAAGATTCGGTTAAGAACACCTAGACCACAACACTGGTATGATTTAAGTTTTGGTTTTGGTAACGAAGCACATATGGCTGTAACAATGGATACCAGAAAAAATTTGATAGGGTGTGAAATATATATAAATTCAAAAAACTCGAAAATAATATATGAGCAACTATTTCAAAATAAAACTAAAATCGAATCTGAACTCGGTTTAAAATTAGAGTGGATGAAGTTACAGCAGAAAAAAGCATGTAGAATAAAAATAAGTAAATCTGCAAATATAAATGATGATGATAAATGGGAAACTTATTTTGATTGGCTTCATATAAATGTTGAACAATTCCATAAAGTTTTTGGTAAATATTTTAAGAAGGTTCTAAGTCGGTGAAATGGAAACTGAACAAATTTCTCAAGAAGAGCAACAACGGAAAGAAGAAGCTAGAAAGAAAGTCGCTAAGTTAGTTTATGAATTTAAACAAGATATTATTGATACTGGACGGATTAAAAATTATAATGAGGAAAATGTTAAAGTTCATTTTATAACGCCTTTATTCAAAGCACTTGGTTGGAAAATGAACGACCAGAACGAAGTACTTTATGAAGAAAATATCTATGGAAAACGAGCAGATTATCTATTTATTCTAAATGGAAAAAAATCGCTTATTATTGAAGCAAAACAACCAAACAAAAAATTAGCGTTAGATACTTTATCTGGAATCGCTGTTGCAAAGCAAGTTATATCTTATGCTTGGCATAAGCAAATACCTGTTGCTGTTGCTACAGATTTTGAAGAACTATTTGTTTATCATGCTCTTACAAAACCACTCAATCCAGCTAAAAACTTGATGTTAATTGAGAACAAAGATTTTAGTTTAAAGTTTACTAATTTCATAGATAAGTTTGAACTTCTTTGGTTGCTTTCAAGAGATAGTTTTGAGGGTGGTCGGTTAGATAAGTATCTAAAGAAAGAAACTAAGAAACATAAAACAGTTGATAAGTCCATTCTTGAAGATTTAGTTCATATTCGTAATTGGCTAACTAAAGATGTTAAGAAGTACAATCAAGACTTGCCACACGAAGATATTGATGAAGTTGTTCAGAAGCTAATTGATAGATTAATTTTCATACGAAGTGTTGAAGATAGAGGATTAGAGAATCGGAAAGACTGGCTTTTAAGTATTGTAAATGATGCAAAAGAACAACGATTAAGAAAAACAATTATTGCAGAACTTCGAGCAGTTTTCAAGCATTTTGATGAGGTCTATAATTCAAAGCTGTTTTCTAAATCTCGGCTAGATGGCGATATTCGAATCTCAAATGAGATTCTTGGAAAAGTTATTTTTGGTTTATATTTCGGAACAGGTTCAGGTAGATTCAGATATGAGTTTGATCAAATCTCTGTTGATTTACTTGGTAGCATTTACGAACAGTATTTAGGAATGCTTCTTCGCTCAACTGAAAAGCGAGTAAAGTTGGAAGAAGGTAAATCCAAACGTAAAAAGATGGGTATTTACTACACTCCGCAATACATTGTTAATTACATTGTCAAAAATACGGTTGGCGAGTATATGAAAGGCAAGAGTTTGAAAGAGATTGAGGATATTAAGATTCTTGATCCTGCTTGTGGTTCTGGTTCATTCTTACAAAGAGCATACGATGAAGTTAAAGAAGAAGTTAAAAGACGAATTGAGAATGGTGAAAAGGATGGAATCTTTGACGAGCTTGAAACGGTTGATAAGGAAAAGAAACTTTTCTTAGGACAGAAACAACAGATTATTCTTCGAAACATACATGGAGTTGATTTAGATGAACAAGCTGTTGAGATTGCACAACTTTCTTTATTGCTTAAATTATTGGAAGGAGAAAATGCCAACACAAAAAAGAAACGTTTGCCTATGCTTAGAAACAACATCCAATGTGGTAATTCATTAATTGATGATTATGAGGTTGCGGGTGATAAAGCATTCAAGTGGCAATCCCGTTTCAAAGACATCGTGGCTTCAGGAGGTTTTAATATTGTTATTGGAAATCCGCCATATGGTGCTGAATTATCTAAAGAACATCAAACTTATCTAAATAAAGAATATAACATTGGTTCTACAGATACTGCGATTCTATTTATCAAAGAAGCATTTGAGTTATTAGATAATGGTGGACAATTAAGTTTTATTGTACCTAAAGCACTATGTTTCTCTTCAAATTATAAAAAAATAAGAGCGTATATCAAAGATTATCTTGAGATTCTAATTGATTGTGGTAAAGTTTGGCGAGAAGTTAAACTTGAACAAGTTATTTTTGTGTTAAAAAAAGGTAGAAAGAGCAATAGTTATTCTTCTGGAAAATTAAACGGGAATACTATTGAGATACTTGGAAAGATAGATAAGAAAGACATAGATGAATTTGGTTTCTTCTTAAACAGTGTATCTCCAGACGAAGTAAATCTTGCAAAGAAAATTAAATCCAAATCAATCATTCTTAATGACATTGGACAGAATCGTAGAGGTGCAATGTTACAAAAATCCATAACTACTAGTGGATATTATGACGTTATTGGGGGTGCTCAAGTTCAAAGATATGGTATAAAAGGTGTAAAGGGAAGAATGCACAAAACTAAACTTGATTCGGATCAAGCGCACATTAATAACAATTCAATTCTTGTTCAGAATATAGTTGCGCATATAGAAAATCCAATAGATCACATAAAAATAATAGCTTCTGTAGTCCATGATAAAAATCAGATTATTTTAGATACCATAAATCAAATCACTTTGGAAAATAAATATTCACCAAAATATATTTGGTGTATCTTAAATTCTAGTTTTATGAACTGGTATGCGTATAGATTCATTTTCGGTAAAGCTATACGTACAATGCATTTTGATAACGCAGTAACATCTAGAATACCTATGCGAGAACTTTCATCAGAGCAACAAAAACCATTTATTAAACTTGCAGACCGAATGCTTGATTTAAACAAGCTGCTGCAGAGAGAGACATCAGATACAAAACAAGACTTAATCAAAAGACAAATTGAACAAACTAATGATGAAATTAATCAGATGATTTACAAACTCTATGGCTTAACTGAAGCTGAGAAAAAGATTATTGAGGATAGCTTGAAATGATACCAGCAGGAAGTCCAATAAAGAAGTTTATAGAACAAAGTTTAAGTGAGATAAAAGATGGTCTGCCTACAGATTTTCAACTATCTGATAAAATAGATTTTGAGTTATCTGTAGTGGATAGTAGTAAAAAGGAAGGTGGCACGGATATTAGAGTACTTAAACTTGGTGGAGATATACAAAAAGAGTTTGTTCAAAGAATAAAGTTTTCAGTTATAAATAAAGAGATTGCAAAGAAACAAATGAAAGATATGAAAAAAGTTTTCTCTGCAATGAAAGAGGGTCTTGGTGAAGATTAATGGAGGAATATTATGGATCCCATAATTATTGGATTGAAGAGTGCTGAACTTAGTTTGCCTTATCTTACTAAGCAGTTATATAAATCTAAAAAAGCTAAGAAATTTGTTAATAAAATTATATCTAAACCAGAATTGATTAATTTCAGTGTTTTTGTAAAAATAAAGTTTAAAGAAATTTTGAATAAAACAGATACGAAACAAAAAATTATTGATATATTTTCTAATAACAATACTGATTTGAATATGCAACTACATGGCACATCTTTTCATGTAAATATTAATTATGAATCTGAAGAAGAAGAAGAACTTGTAGATGATGAAGAAGTAAAATATGTTATTTTTGAGTTAATACCCACAACATTTTATACGGATGCTAGTTCAGTATTAAAAAGCACATATTACAAAACCGCAGATATTTTGAATAATATTCAATCTAATTTTTTAATAGATAAGTACTTTATTATATTTGTTTTTTGTGTGGAAGGTAAAGAAAAGAAATTAATTAGTCTAAAAGAAAAGGGCAAGATCTTCGTAGATAAATACAATCAAACTACGTATTTAATTAAAGTAAAAGTTAAAAAAGCGGAGGATGTTACTAAATTACTTAGTATGTTATCAAAATGGGAATAAGTGCTACGATATATAAAATAGATGAACGTAAAGCCGGAGATATAATACATTTGCTTAAACAACAAATTAATACTACTTGGCATACCATTACAACACCCATCGGAGATGGTAAACTTCAGCTAAAGATTAATGATATACAAGATAATGCCTTTGGTTTTTCATTAAAAATCGCGGTTGATTATCCTTCATCAGAATTATATCACCCAAATCAAGGAACATATAAGATACCATTCCACACTGAAAACTATGTTCAATTATACTCAACCAAAGATTTAGAGAATTATTTAGTTATTTTTGCTAAACAATATAATGCTATACAAGTTTATAATGCATTGTCCGTATATTTACAAAAAAAGCTAAAAGATACATCTTACCCGCTCCGAAAATGTAGAATAATACTAGATCACAATGTACTCAAAGATTGTAAAATATTCAATATCATTAAGTACGTTTCTGCGGGCGAGATAGAAGATGATGAAATAAAAAAATGCGCTTTTACCTTCCAACCAGATAAAGATGCTAGAAAGAATCAACAGTATAAAGAATTTATCGAGGATAAAAGCGGACAAGGTAATTCCGTAAGAGCAAAAGACAGTGTGTATAATATAACACTACAACTTTCAAAAAAAGGAACTGTCTATATTCCTTCGAATGCAATCGATACTAAAAAAGAAGAATACCTATCAAGAGTAATGATTAATTTATTAGATTTTAAAGCTTTAATTTCTTAGTTTTTATTATCTATTTAAAAATGAATTTATACTAACTACGCTGCTAGCGCAGCGGGCAAATCTATTAATTAATGCTACTGGCTCGCATTCTGGTGAGATTACATTCATTTCTATATTGTAAAGAATACTTTCTACACAAAATGATAACTTAATACACAGAAGCTACTTTATACACAAAGCCAACATATAAGAAAGCTTTAAAAATAAACCAACTAAATAATACAATGTCAAAAGGAACACCAGCAATGGGCCGCAAAAGCGGTAAGAAAACACATATTAGATGTCGTAGATGCGGTAATCATACTTATCATGCACAGCATAAAACTTGCGCGAAGTGTGGTTTTGGGGCAACAAAAACGATGCGTAAATATAATTGGTTAGAAAAAATATTTGCTAGCGGAAAACGTAAAAGATAATTCAGTAAAAACTCTTTTAAATTAACTTCTAATCTTTACTTATGAGTGAAGTTTATGCTAATTCAATATTGAATAGTAATTTTGGTCTAGAAAATGCTTTTGAATCAAAATCTGAAGGATTAGTAAATAAATTTCTAAGAAAAGCTTTCCAGATCTAGAAAGAAAATTACATGACTTAAAAAAACAAAAAGCTATACGTCAATCACTAAATTTAAAAGAGAAACCTTACGAAAGTAAACCCTTAGAAATTGAAAAAAACGAAGAAACAGTTGATGTTGAAGCTTGGTATGAAACCATTGAATCTGAAACATCAAAAGTTCCAATATCTACAAGCATACCGGATGTTATGGGTGTTAAAAACTCTGTGAGTGTTCCAAAAGAGGTACGTGAACGTACACATGAAAACGCTTTGGGAAAAAAGAGATAAATTGTTTATTCTACAAGATAATTATTTTTAATACAAATTAGCATCAGATATAATGGCAGAAAATTATAAATCCGATTCGACTAAATGCGTCCATGCAGGTGTAGGTAAAGAAGTTCATGGAGCAGTTGTTCCTCCAATATATCAAGTTTCTACATTTTCTTTTGAAAATGCTCAACACGGTGCAGATCTTTTTGCAGGTAAAAAATATGGACATATTTATTCTCGAATGTCGAATCCAACAAGAAACGCGTTTGAAAATGCACTTGCAGCAGTTGAAAATGGACATAAAGCACTTGCTTGTGGAAGTGGAATGGCAGCAATTCATACATGCATAGCAGCCTTAGTTAAACAAGGAGATCATATTATTAGTTCAAAAACTGTTTATGGACCAACTAGCACTTTGTTAGAAAATATATTTGCTAAATTTGGTATAGGAATAACTTTTGTTGATACATCAAATCTTGAGCAGATTCAAGAAGCAATTACAGATAAAACTAAAGTAATTTACATTGAAACTCCAGCAAATCCAACTCTCGTTATTTCTGATTTAGTAGAAGTTTCAAAACTAGCAAAAAAACATAATATTCTAACAATTGTAGATAACACATTCATGAGTCCCGTTTTGCAAAAACCACTTGATTTAGGTATAGATATTAGCGTACACAGTTTGACAAAATACATCAATGGACATGCAGATGTTGTTGGTGGTGCAATAATTGTAAAAGATGAAGAAATGTACCGAAAGATGAGAATCACACTTAATCAAACGGGTGGAGTTCTTGGTCCAATGGATTCATTTTTAGTTCATAGAGGGCTTAAAACCTTAGCAATTAGAATGAAAAAGCATTGTGAAAATGCGCAAAAAGTAGCAGAATATCTTGAAGCATATCCAAAAATTGAATGGGTAAGATATCCCGGACTGGAATCACATCCACAATATGAACTTTCTAAAAAACAATCTTTAGGTCCAAGTGGAATGATTGCTTTTGAAGTAAAAGGTGGGGTTGAAGCTGGAGAAACGCTCATGAATTCAGTTAAATTAGCGGGACTTGCAGTTAGTTTAGGTGGCGTTGAAACGCTTATTGAACACCCTGCATCTATGACTCACGCTAGTATGGGAAAAGAATTGAGATTAAAAGCAGATGTTACAGATGGTTTAGTTCGTCTTTCAGTAGGCATTGAAGATGTAGATGAAATAATTGCGGATCTTGCCCAAGCATTAGATAAAGTTTAGTGGGCATAAAGCTTTTAAATAAAGTTCAGTTCTTACAATTAACATGACAAACGGTGAGTATCCCAAATTACGGAAATAACTCTTCTAGTCATGTCTATTTAGCTAAGTAATCAACTTAGTTGATAAAAGAAAAATAAGGGCCCATAGCTCAGTCTGGCTAGAGCACAAGGCTTTTAACTGCCATTTATGGTGGAGAAGAGACCTTGGTGTCACGGGTTCAAATCCTGTTGGGCCCTTCTTTATTTTCTTAAACTATAAATAGTAGTTTTGATTTTTATTTAATGGATATTATTACACTCGTTGGTCCAAGAGCTGTAGGTAAATCAACTATTGGAAAAAAACTTGCAAAACAATTAGGATATATATTTTTTGACGTTGATGTTTTTATGAATAATAAATTAAAAAAATATGCTGGAATTAAAGGTTATACTGATAAAAATGGTTGGAAAAAATATAATAATTTATTGAAATATACACTTCGCCATGAAATATTACCTTCAATTATACGTAAAAAAGTAATTCTTGATTGTGGCGGTGGTATGATCGGTTCTGAATTTCACTCATCAACATCCATGGGTAAATTACTAAACAAACATACTAAAATTATTATGCTAATACCTCACGAAGATGATGAAAAAGCACTTAAAATGCTTTATGAACGTGAACTAAAAAGAACTTATTGGGGAAATACACCCGAAGATCAAATTAAAAAAATTGTAAAACAACATTATTATGAAAGAATACCTCTAATTAAAAAATGGACACACAATATTATCTATATCAACAACCGCAGACCCGATACAATTGTTAACTTTATTGAGAACGATATTCTTAAATATGTATAATAATCCACCTAAAGTATAATGGTTCGCATATTAGCAATTGGAGATTTTCATGGAAAGCTTACTGTCAAGTTAAAAAAGCTAATTGAGAAATATGAATTTGATATGATTATATCTCAAGGAGATTTCTGTGCTGATCGTGGACGAACTATTTTCTTCAAAAAATGTTACGGTAAAGATTTAGAATTATGGGATGTAATTGGTAAAAAAAAGTATGAAAAACTTACTAAACAAAACGAAAAAGATGGTGAGACAATTATTTCATATCTTAAAAAACTTGGAAAGCCATTATTTGTTGTAACGGGCAATCATGATCATGCTGGTCAAAAAGAAATCGGATATACAAAAGAGGTCTCTTCTTATGTGTATCCAATTCCCTTAACATTAAATTATTTAAATAAATTGAAAATTCCGGTTTTAGATTTTGCAAAAACAAACTTTGCAGGTTTTGATTTAATTGGTTATCCCAGAAGTTCATACCCAGGTATACCCTCAAAAAGTTGGAAAGCAGGAAAGACCATGCGCATTAATGAAGAAAAAATTAAAAAAGATTATAAAGTACATAAAAAGAAAATGAGTAAATTTTTCAAAGGTGCTAAAAATACAATATTCATTTCGCATAATGTTCCATATATGACTAAGTTAGACAATATATCTCAAAAAGGGCATGTGTTAGCTCGAAACAAACACTATGGTTCTTATTTAGTTAAGCAATTAATTAAAAAATATCAACCACGACTAGTGATTGCAGGTCATATGCATGAAAATCCTGGCAAGATTCGAATTGGAAAAACAATTGTTGTTAATCCGGGTGCAGCGATGGATGGTCGAGCAGCTTTAATTGAATTAACTGACAAACACATTAGAGTAAGATTTATAAACACGTAAAATAAGTCAATAATATGCTAGGTGATTATCCCAAGTTACGGTGAACGAATTTCTTATCTAGCTAACAGTTTAATTGGTGATTATCCCAAATAGGCACCGCCATCTAAACAAAATGTGGGCTCATAGCTCAGTCTGGCTAGAGTACTTGGCTCTTAGGTCTCTTCGGAGATATAGAAACCAAGGGGTCGCGGGTTCAAATCCTGTTGAGCCCTCCTTTATTTTTTTCATACTCATTAGAGGTAACTATGATGAAAACTAACGAAAATTTAGAAACAATTGGAGCCGTAAGGAGCGAACAAACGCGTGATTATCCCAAGTAATCTAAAAATTGGATTATTGAGACATAAATTAAATTATAGGGGTAAACTAAAATGAATTTAGAAAAAGCATTAGATTCAACAATATTTGAAAGAGCTGTTGAAGCAAGAAATAAAATAATCCCACCAGATAAGATTGTACTAAGAAAACACTTTCCATTATTACCAGCAGGTTGTGTAGTAAATTGCAAATTTTGTACAGCATCTACGCGATATGAAAAAAACCATAAAGGAAAACTATTAGATAATCTTGAAAGTAGCATACGCCATTTTAATGAAAATTACCCTTCAGAAATTGGAGCAGAATTAGTAGCTAATTGGTATGGGCTATCTCAGCAAGACGAAAGATTTGATCGTATTTTGAATTTAATATCAACCTTAGCAGATGATGGACATATTGTTGGTGGTAATTTGGGTGTCATTTTAGATGAAAACATATTAGAACAACTTAGCGATGCAGGACTAAATTACTTAAATAACAATATGGAAACCAGCACGAGATTATATCCTGCAGTAATTGGTAAAGGAACTGAAAGAATGAGCAGTAAGTTGGCAACACTTTATTTAGCAAATCAAATTGGATTGAATATAACTTCCGGGTTATTAATTGGTGTTGGTGAACAAACTGACGATTTAATCGAACAAGCTAATCTATTTAGAAAAATGCCGCTTAAACGTGTTACTGTAAACTTGATGGATTATGAAACCGAACCTGAATTAGCTCAAATATTTTCAGAACACAAAACTAATTTTACAACAAAGTATATTCTTAAAACTTTAGCATTTTTAAGAACAAATTTGAGACCAGATCAATCTCTGATGATTGGTGGTGGAATTAATAATTACTTTACAAATGTTGACGAGTTTAATCAAGTTTTAAAAATTATTGATACAATTCACATTGGTACTTTTATAAATTTAAAGCAAGAAGGCGTATCATACCAGCGAATTAAAAAAAGATATAACATTGGAAATGCTACAAAATATTTTGAGCCAACTTTTGGGGAAATCTTAAATAAAATGGAGAAGAAAAATGAAAATGATTAATATCAAAGAAAGTAAATATTGGGCAGATCAGATAGCTCGACAAGTTGTAAAAGAATTTCCAAATGAGAAAATTTACACTGTAGCTTCAGGTATAACGCCCTCAGGTACGGTACATTTCGGAAACTTTAGAGAAATAATAACTGTAGATTTAATCTACCGTGCTTTGAAAGACTTAGGTAAGAAAACTAGATTTATTTATTCATGGGATAATTATGATAGAATTAAAAAGATTCCAAAAAATATTCCGGATCCAAAAAGCTTTGAAAAATATCTGTTTATGCCAGGTGTTGATGCTCCAGACCCTTGGGGATGTCATAAATCTTATGTAGAACATTTTGAAAAAGAATTAGAAAACGCAGTTCCATTGGTGGGAATATACCCACAATTTATTTATCAAGATAAATTATATCGTGCTTTCAAATACGCAGATGATATCAAATTTATCTTAGAAAGAAGATTTGAAATAAGAGCTATTCTAAATAAATATAGACGAGAACCCTTAGCTGCAAATTGGTATCCAATATTCATCTATTGTGAAAAATGTAAAAAAGATACAACAAAAGTTATTGATTGGGATGGTGAATATACTATTGAATATAGTTGTGATTGTGGCTTTAAAGGTGAAACAAACTTAAAGAAACAAGGAAATGTTGTTCTTCCTTGGCGAGTTGACTGGCCAATGAGATGGAAATATGAAAATGTAACTTGTGAAGGCGGCGGTAAAGAGCATAATTCACCCGGTGGATCTTTAGATACAGGGCACGATCTATGTAAAAATGTGTTTAAGCATCATCCACCCGTTAGATTTACTTACGATTTTTTAATTGTAAAAGGTGTTGGTGGAAAAATGGCAAGCTCAACTGGAAATGTTATTACTTTACCAAAAATTTTAAGCATATTTTTACCTGAGATTGTAAGATATATTTATGCAGGAAGAAAACCCATCACAGAATTTTCAATTGGTTTTGATGAAGATGTGTTTAAAGTATATGATGATTTTTATGAATGTGAGAAAATCTATTTTGGAAAAAAACAAGTTACAGATAGAGATAAAACTCATTGGTCGAGGGTTTATGAAATGTCTGCAGTAAATAAACCACCAAAAAAAATGCCAATACAACCTGCTTTCAAACACTGTGTAGGTCTGATTAATGTTTATCAAACACCTAAAAAAGCACTAGCATCAATTCAAGAAAAATTAACAAAACAAGATAAAGAAAGATATCTTGCTGTTTTGGATAAAACTAGAAATTGGATTGACAATCACGCATCAGAACAATATAAATTTGAGTTACAAGAGAAACCAAGTTCCACGGGGCTTTCCGCTAAACAAAAAACTGCACTTAGTGATTTAGCTAAAGCACTATCTATGCGAAAAGAACTAGTAAAAATATTTGGTGAAGTTGCACAGAAAAATGATATTTCAATGAAAGAATTTTTTCAAGCAGTTTATCAAGTTCTTGTTGGTAAAGAACGCGGGCCTAGACTAGCTCCATTTATTGAATCAATTGGCAGAAGTAAAATTAAGAATATTATCGAAAAAGCAAAATAGAGAACATTTTTGATTATTCGTTACAACTATATATTGGATAGCAGTTTAATTCTAATTCAATTACTTGTAATTCATTACCACTTAGCGTATTTAATTGCGTATGAATATACTGTTCCAAATTAATCGATTGATCAAACGGAAGCGTTTTTTTATTTACCGAATCTATTGCTTCTCGGAATATAGCAGTAATTGATGAACCATAAGCACTTTCTGTTTTAGTTAAATCAAGTCCTTCATTAAGCTTAACAATACTTCTTTGAATTTCGACAGGTAACGCTTTTGCAGTTTCAATATCCAACACATATTCAATAAAACTCTGTTCAGAATTTAAAAAATCTTTTTTAATTATTTTCCTAACAACTGGTAAATTGCTATCAATTGTTGAACCATCCTTACTAACTAATTGTCCATTAATAATACAATAAAAAATATCAGTACTTGTATCATTTTTACCCATACTTTACTTATAAGTAAAAACTTAAAAGACTTGGGAATTGCTCCCTAAACCATTGTTTTAAAAAATTCTCAAGAAAATTATTAAAATATAGTTTTATTTCTACCAACCCAGACTTTTCCAGATTTGAAAGCTCTACGAAAATCTTTGAAATTACTACCATAACACTGCGAGATAGCCAATCCAACAACAATATCTCGATGTGCATCAGAACATCCAATTTTAGTTAGATTATTTTCTTCTGCAAACATAAACGCATCAATATTTTTTGTTATACTATAATCTCCACCATTAACAATTATACATTCCATTCCTAAAATATATTTTGGAAGAAGTTCAGAAACAACTGACAAATATTTTTGTCTACCATTTGTTGGATGCGCAATTATCGCCAACCCATCTTGTCTATTTATTTCTTCAAGTGTATCTTCAATAGATAAGTGATTTTTAATTGGTTCATAAATATCCAAACCAATAATATGAAATATTCCCGTATTAATCTCAATACCCGATATAATTTCAATATCTGCATCAATTCTACGAGCAGCTTTTTTAGCTTTAGAAACCCCCGATAAAGTGCCGTGGTCAGTTATTGCAATTGCATCCAAACCCCGCTCTACTGCAGTTCTTATTATACTTGTATATCCTGATTGCGAGTCAGATGATTTCGTATGAACATGTGTATCAATCGAATACGTTGATTTTTTTATCATAAAAATATAATCTCTTCAAAATTAAAAAGAAATTTGCACATAAGACATCATTTTGACGGTGTATTCTGTCACATATTCGGGTTTTTACTAATAAGAAATAATAGCTTCAAATAAGTATTCTAATTGTACAAAAAACGTTGCACAGTGCGCTTTAAACGACCCGAGGTAGCTTAAGCGTAGAGCACTCCGCCGTAAACGGAAAAGGTGCTGGTTCACATCAGCCTTCGGGACTAATAATGGAAAATGATTCGGTGATTGAAATGGCATTGGAAGAATTAATGTTAGGTAAAATCTCCCCCGAAGAATTTGTAATAAGAATTCGACAGGAAGAAAACGAAAGTAAAAGACCTCCAAAAGGAACTGATCTATTGGTTAGTGACCCTTCTCAAACAAATCCAAATACACCGCCGTATCTCATAGTTCTTGAAAAATTAACTGCAAAAGAATTTGATGAAAAATTCAAACCAGGTGCAGTAATAATGACTGGATTTGAACCCTTTGAAGATGTTTCACATACAATGCTTTATTTAGTACAAACTATGGCAAAACTACGTGATGAATATCAATGTAAACCAATTATCATTTGCGCAGATGCACACAGTTCATTACATGCTGAAGAAATAAATTCAGTAGCGAGTTATAAACTTTGGAAACTGTTTGGTTTTGAACCAAAACTTGCATCTGAATTTACAAAAAATACAGAATATCAAACACTTTTTCAAGAAACAAGTGAAAAAGTAAGACAAAATCATGCATTAAAGGGGTTCCCAAAAGCATTTAGACAAGGCGCAAAAAACGGAACTGCACCACAAGAAGAAGTTGATAATGCGATTAGATATGTACGAATGGAAATAACGGATTTTAGATATTTTAAACCAGATATTTTCATTGGTGGAATGTCACAAAGAAAATACATAACCGTATCGAGAGATAGGATATACAAACAAACAGGTGCATTAATTCCGCCCGCAATGAACTTACGTGGTGAACATGCATCATTTTACAGAACGGGAACAGGTCTAATTAATCTAAATAGCGATGCCCATGAAGAAATTAAACAAAAAATAGCACAAGCTTCTGAACTTAGTATAGCCGATATACAAAAAAGAATTTTCAATGGAACTCGTGATGAAATCACTCAATATTTTTGTCAAATCAATAGTCAATTATTGGAGGACAAATGATAGACGAGCGATTAAAATTAATAAAATTAGAATCTCTAATAAATCGAGTAAATGCTTTTGGAACAGATAAAAATGATGAATTCACAATAACTCGTGAAGATGATACTGTAGAAGGTATATTCAAAGTATATGCTGCCCCAATTATTCCATTTTGTGAAACCGGAAGTCTCGAAGTATTTGAACAAATTATTCCAGAAATTAGTAATATAATTGCTAAAGATAAAAATAAAACATTTATTGACGCTCTTGAACATATTGAAACACCTGAAGCCAAACAAGCTATTGATATTTTACAAAGTTGGACTAACAAATGTTTAGATAAACCACTTTATTTTGAAGAAACACTTCGACGTGCGAGAGTTGAATCATGGTTACTTGATAAAAGTTTAGCAACAACATTCAACAACGTACCTTTATCAAATAATCCCGAACAAAAAACTGCAGAATTAATTACTCGGTTAAAAACGGCATTTAATGCGAGTGCTCCATTTTACAATCTTGAAGCAGTTGTAGGTGATCCTGAAAAATTTGCATGGAATCCCGTAACTATTGCTGAAACATTTACAACAAGATTAATTGCCAGTGATTCTGGAAAACTTGATACGTATGCAGTTTTACTTCCCGCATTATTCAAAGAATATTTAACAACGTCAGAGTTAGATTGGAATAATGTAAATTGGGATAAATTAAAAGAAGTAAAATCTAAAATTTTCGAAAACAATTCTTATCATAAAAAAATACTTTTAGACATTTCAAAAGATTTGGGTGTTTCTGTAGAAGACACTCTTTTTGGAATAAATGCTCTTGAATTCATACCAAATATTGGTGGAAAATCAACCGATATGTCAAGTGAAGATGCACAAAAAAGAATTGAAAATTTAACTCAAGGAAAACCTACAATGAATAACTATGAAAAAATTGTAGATGTTGGACGAGGAATTAATGCATTAATTAGATTTTACAATTGGATACCTTTAATAAAAAACGAAACAAATTTCAAAGGAGAAAACTGGACATATGCCGCAGTGTGTGATACTGCAAATAAATTAATTGATACTCTTGATAAAAATCCAAAATTAATTAGAGAAGATTTTAGAGAAACATTTACAGAAATTTTAAGACCTCAAATAGATAATTTAGATGCAACTTCTGCAAGAGGTAGATTTGTATTAAATTTAATACTAAATGAAAATATATTAGAACAATCAATGTACGATAAATTAGAAAATCCTAAAATTCAAAATGAACTATCAAAACAATTCATAGAAACTGACAAAGAATCATACATACATAGTTTAGGTGCAGGTATGCAACCACGGGAATTAATTGGGGGCAAAGCATTTGGTTTAGAAGAAATCGCTAGCAACATTGGTCTAGAAAATTTATCAGTACCAGTTAGAATACCTGATGGATTTGTTGTAACTTACAAAGGTCTTTGGTCTTACTTAGGAGAACTTGGTTTAAAAGAAAAAGTATATGAATTAAGTTATTTAGATTCATTTGAAGATAAACGTAATCTTGCAAGTAAAATTCGAAAAGATATTTTGACAACTAAACTACCTAGAGAACTTGCAAATCGCATTCATAAAAATATTAAAAAAGATTCAATATATGCTGTAAGATCAAGTGGTATACATGAAGATACTGCGCAAAATGGTGGAAGCGCAGGTATATACGAATCAATCTTAAAAAAATCTCCAATCGATATTAATTCAGCAATTAGATATTGTTTTGCTTCATTTTTTACAGAAAAAGCACTAAGCCACAGAGAACTTGAAGGATACAGTGATGTTCCACAATTCTCTATATTAGTACAAAATATGATTGATGGCGCTGGTGGAATTGCTTTTTCAGCTAATCCACAAAATCCTGAAGAAAAAGAAATTATAATAAATGCAGGACCTTCCCCCGAAGATATTGCAGATGGTGTAAGTCATGGATTTTCAACATATAGAATAAAAGAAGGTGAAATTGTAGAAGCAAACGGACCCGAATACTTACCTTTAGAAAAAATAAAACAAATTGGAACATTAGTAAGCGAGTTAAAAGAAAATTTTGGTAGAGAACTTGATATTGAATGGGTTGTAAAAGATAATCAAATATATTTATTACAATGTAGAGATTTACTAATGCCTGCAAAAGAATATTTAGAAAGAACTGCAGATAATTTTTTAGAATTAAATGATGGTGAAGAATTATCTTCTTTAGAAAAAGAACTTGAAAAACCCGGTAACTATGGAATAAAACTCCATGGTCAAAGAAATTTAGATGCATTTCAATCAAGTCTATTTCGAAGCATCAGTAAATATGGAAATAATATTGAAGAAATACAAACTGAAGACCGAGTTCCAGAAACTTCTCACTTTGCAAATATCTGTTCAAGTTATGGAATAAAATTAAAGAGAATATAAAATGAAAAATAATGAAAATAAAAAAATCCAAGGGTTAGATTTTACTTGGGATGAAGTAAATCAAGCAATTCGAGAAAATCGATTGCTTTCATTTGATTTAGAATTTTCAAGAGCGTGCAATCTTCGATGCAAATATTGCTATTCGTTTGCAGGTAAAAAACCGGCAGGTGAATTGTCTTTTGAAGAAATTAAAGACGTTATACGACAAGCAATTAGATCTGGAGCAAAAAATGTTGTAAATATTGGTGGCGGAGAACCTTTAATGTATCCACATTATTGGGAAATTTTAGATTTTGAAAGAAAACTTGGATTAAAATCAATAACCTTCACTAATGGAACATTCATAACAAAAGAAGTTGCTAAAAAATTATTTGATAAAAAAGAAAATATTGCACTAAAATTAAATTCTTTTGATGAAAAAATTCAAGATGAATTAGCAGATGTCCCTGGAACTGGCAAAAAAATACTTGAAGCATTAAAAAATCTATTAGACATTGGATATGCTAAACCCGGTGGACCTGAATTAGCTCTTGAAACTGTAATCTGTAAACAAAACTTTAATGAAATTGAAAAAATTTATCGATTTTGCAGAGAACACAATATTATTCCTTATATTGAAATATTAACTGAACAAGGTAGAGCTGAAGATAACAAAGAAAGCTTAGAAACACCAATTGAAGATAATTTAGAATTATTCAAAAAGCTTCTTGCATATGATGAGAAAAATTTTGGTATAACTTGGCCTTTAACCCCACCTATTGTGGGTCAAACGTGTAAAAGAATGCTATATTCAGCATATGTAACTAGTTCAGGTAATATACAACCTTGTCCAGGTGTAGAAATTGCTACAGAAGATAGTAATATTCGTAATCGTCCACTTTCATGGATACTAAAAAATTCAGAAGTATTTCAAAAAGTTAGACGAATATATGATAACTTAGAAGGACCTTGCAAAGAGTGTGAACATAAAGATTGTTATGGTTGTAGAGGAACCGCTTTATTTCATAACGGACACTACTTATCATCAGATCCAACTTGTTGGAATTATAATAAGGTAAAATGTGATGGAATTAAATCAGATATTAAACAAATTAAACATTGTTGTTCAAAAAATTGAACATGAACAAAGTGGTAAAACTACAATACAAGCAGTAGATGCACTTGGAGAAAAATCAGAAAACATCCTTAAATCACTATTATTAAAATCAAAACAAGGAAACTACGTAGGTGTTATTATACCTGGAAATTGTCAAGTTAATGCCAAAAAAGTTACACAATATCTTAAAGAACAAGAAACATTCGGTTACTCTAAATTTAGAACTGCAACACCTGATGAAGTTAAAAATATACTTGGATATGAAATTGGAGGAGTACCTCCTTTTGCATTCTACAATATATGTCCTACGTTCTATGACCCAATTCTTTTAGAAAAAGAATACGTTATAGGTGCTGGTGGAAATGAATTTACTGGATTAAAATTCAACCCACAAGAAATAAAAAAACTAGATTATATCTGTCTTGATATAATAAAACAAAATGAAAAATGAAGAACTACTAAAACAGATTCAAGAACAAGCAATCCATCTAGATTGGGATATCGCTTTTGGTGGAAAAAGTAAAGGTAATATGCATTTAGTTAGAGTTAACAAGCTAGCTGAAAAACTACTGGAAAACGAAGAAGGTGATCGATTCGTAACACTGGCTTCTGCATGGCTACATGACTCGGATCTTACTGTAAATAAAGACCATCATCTTAAAAGTGATAGACTTGTTTCAGAAGATTTCTTAGAAGAAATAGGTCTTTCTAGGGATATAATAATTAAAATAACCCACTGCATTCGAGCACACGATGGTCATATTAAAGCTGAAACAAAAGAGGCACATATAGTGCATGATGCGGATACTTTAGATAAAAGTGGTCCACTGGGCGTAGTAAGACACACCTGGAAACTAGCACATACAATACCTGATATTCAGTTAGAAAAAGTTCTTGAAATAATACCCAAACATTTACGAGAAAGAAAAAGTAATTTATACACACCAAGTGCCAGACTAATAGCATTCAGAAACACACAAATATTGGAAGAATTTGTTCGCTCAGAAGATTTTGATTTAATTATAGCAGATATTCTAAAGATGGCTAAAGATAATTTTATTTCAGACCAAATCGCTACAGAAATATGTAAAAAATACTCGAATAATTTTACTGAAAAATTAAAAGAGCAAATATCCTAAGTTCATTACATAAACGTTAATGCTGATTCAAAATCTGCAATGATATCTTCAATATGCTCTAAGCCAACAGATATTCTGATCATGTTTTCTGTAATTCCGATTTGATCAAGTTCTTCATTTGACATGGAGAAATTCATCATTTTTCTAGGCACTTGTATCGTAGTTCCATAACCACCAAAACTGTGAGATATTTTAATGCCCTTCAATTTTTCATAAAAAGCATTTAGCTGATCTTCGTCGCCATCAATTGTAACTGAAATAATCGCACCATATGCCTTCATTTGTTTTTTAGCTAAACTATAATTTGGATGACTTTCTAAACCGGGAAATATTACTTTACTCACTATATCTTGCTTACTTAACCAATTAGATAGTTTTACTGCGTTATTACATTGTCTTTCTAAACGAACATCTAATGTTTTAATTCCTCTGGCTAACAAATAACTGCTCAATGGGTCGAGCATATTACCTGTTGTTTGTTGAATGGTCAGTACTTCTTCATACATTGACGTATTATTTGTAACAACAACACCGCTAATCAAATCGTGATGCCCGGATAAAAATTTAGTAGCACTTTCTACGATTATATCCGCCCCTAAATCAAGAGGTAACATACAATATGGTGAAGTAAAACTACTATCGATCAATAGTTTGCAATTATAACCTTGTATGAACTCTTTTATTGATTTTATGTCTGGTATTTGTAATAATGGGTTACTTAATGATTCAAACCAAACTAACTTTGTTGCATCGGTTAAATTCTCAATAATCTCAGATTCTCTTTTGATATATTTAGTAGAAATACCTTTTTTAGCAAAAATATCATCTAATAACCGTTGTGTACCTTCATATACTTGTTCACTACATATAATTTCATCGCCCGGATTTAGTGTAGAAATTACTGAATTAATCGCAGACATACCGGAAGAAAATAAAACAGCATATTTACCATTTTCTAAATATGCGAGGTCTTTCTCCAAATTATTTCGAGTAGGATTATTAATTCGACCATACTCATAACCTCTAACTTCACCTGGAATGCGTTGACTGCATATTGTTGACAGATGTATGGGTTCAACGACTTCACCAGATTCAGCAGATTCGTAATTATGTTTTACTACTTTTGTTGCGAATTTCATATCAAACACTTTCCTTGCTGATTTTATCAACAAAAGATTCCATTGCTTTGTAATAAATCGGTAATGTATTTATATCGACTCGCTCATTAGGTGCGTGCATGCCTTCGCCTTTTGGTCCGAATTCTACTACTGCTGAACCTTTTTCCCAGAACCATCGATTATCTGAAGCACCATCCGTTAAATGATAACCTGGCTCTATTCCTACTTCTTTCATCGTACTAAGAAGTTCTTTAACATAGAAATTATCTAGACTCATTGAGACAGCTGGTATAAAACCAATTTTATCTTTTGGGTATGCTAACGCCATTGCAAAATCAGAGTATATTGCCTTATATTTTTGCTTCATTCCTGTCATAATATGTCTTAAATCATCTACAACTCTTTCAGGTTTTATTTCAGGTATGTATCTTACATTAAATATCGCTGAACAGGTATCTGGAGCTTGATTTTCTCGTTCATTATCACAATTAGAAATCGTATGCGCAATTGTAGAATATTTACCTAAATCCGTTTTAGTATTGAAAACAGCTAAATCATATGCTTTAGTTTTAAATTCAGTAAGAACATCTAAAGCATTTACACCCTCCCAGGGTTTCGATGAATGTGCAGACTTACCATTAATATTTAATTCTAAATTAAGAACTCCTTTGTTACCCAAACCAACTTTTAAATCAGTTGGTTCTGGAATTAAAACAAATCGCGGAAATATTTCATTACACCAAACTCCGGCGCCATGAACACCACCTTGCTCTTCATCAGATGTAATCAAATAAGCAACATTTTCGCGTTTAGTTTCAGCAAGTTTTAGCATAGTAGCAATACCTGCTTTCATATCATATGCTCCCAAACCGTGACCTTCGGCAGATAAATCATATTGATTCGTCTCCCAGCCGCGTTTTCCTTCAACTGTATCAATATGGCCAAGAAGCATTGTTTCAGGCGAGTCAGTATCTTTCAATGATGCATATAAACTCCAATGACCTTCTACATCTTTATAAGAAAACTGATACCCCATTTCAGCAAACATAGTACCTAGTCTTTCTATCGCATCTTGGTTATTAGATTGGTTACTTGTCTCTGTAGACCAAGATACTAATTCGCTTAGGGTATCAACTAATTCCATCAAGCCACTTTCCTAGCCAAATCTATTTGCTCAAGTAACGGCTCAGCGCGAACATATGGGTTTATGAAATTAACCTTTAATGTATGCAAATTTGTGCAACCTAATGTATTTTTATTGTCACCAAAATTGTATTCTGTTTTTTCGAGTTTTGCGTGTAATGTATCTGTTTTTTTATTTGTTTCGTTGATACTTGTCGCATTAATCTTATTGCCTGCATCATAACTAAAAGCAACAACAGGTGTTCTTGGTGAATTATACGGCATTGTTTCAAATTCCATATCCCTAACTCCGTCTGCAAATTTCTGCGCTTCATGCATGGCATTAAGAGAAAATTGTTCAAGACCATCTTTTCCAAGTGATCTAAATGCCATTAATGCACCATATGCACTAGACCCTGCATAAGAACCTTCTAAACGCATATTATGTATTGCGCTAACTGTAATATAATTCTCATTTTTTTCTACAAATATCTCATCAAGCACTTCTCGATATCTTGGATGAATAAATGCCACACCTGCTGGAAAGCATCCGATTCCTTTATGTACATCTGCTGCTCCCGAACATCGTTCAATTCCCTTTAGATTATTTCTTGTTTCAGAATTTAATGCCGCAATATAACCAAATGCCGTATCTACATGCACAGGAACATTATATTTATCTGCCACATCTAAGACTTCCTCAATAGGATCAACAAATCCGCAATCAGTTGTGCCTGCAGTTAAAAATACAGATGTATTTCGTTTTGGTGTATCTAATTTAGATAATATTTTATCAAGCTTAGTAAAATCCAAACTTGGATTATATAATCCATCTGAAAAATCATAGTCAAGCAAAGATTCTTTAGCATTTAACCAAGCTTCAGATTTATCGGCAGAAAAATGTGTACTTTTATTTCTTACAATATTTCTATATGTAGGTCTTCTAAGTCTTTTCTTCATATCTTCTACTAATTTAGCTCCTTTTTTGACGCCATTTTTTTCAGCAAATTGCCCAACAAAATTAAGATACATACCTGCAAAATTAGCACTTGTTCCGCCACTGGTCATAAAACCAATAGTTTCGTTTGGTTGCGCTGTTCGACCTAAACCTTTGTACAATATATCAACTGCATATTCTTCCACTTTACTACTTAAACTATATGGATTAAGATCATTATCCATATTTTTGGCTCCAACAATAAAACCAAGAAGCGATGCAAGAGGTATTGTTGGATGGGGGAATGCTGGGGCAAAAAGAGGATTATATCCCTGTGGCCCACAAACATTTAGAATATTCAATTCTCTAACTATATCCTCATCAGATAAACCTTTTTCTGGAAGATTTTGAAGTGCAGAAAATTTATCCCAAGCAATTTTTTGCTCTTTATCCAATTTTATTTTTTTGTTCATAGAGTCTTTAGTAGAAGGATCCCGAATAAGCGGTCTAAAACCTCTATGAATCAACTCACCATTATCAACTTGATGTAATACATCTCTAATGATTTCCGGAATTTTCTGTGAATTATCTGGATTCATGAACTTCCTGTATTCATATGTTTTATTTTCTGAATTTGCGTTTTTCATCTCATATTAAATTACGCGGTAGGGGATATTAATCTTGAGCAGAAAAACGCGTTACATAGACTATATTCTATGTCATATTATCGAATAAAATTTACAAAAACGTCATTATGACTTATATATATTAGAGTAAACGGTTTTTACAAATTAGTCTGAAAATACGTCGCATTCATGAAACCTTCTCGTTTCAAGTCTTCAGCAACATAATACAAATCACACTTCTTAAGCTCGAATTTTTGTTGTAAATTCTCTAAATAAGAATGCAATTCCGCCATATTCTTAAATAAGAAAGATGCCAGAAAATCATACTCATTGCCAAGCTTGTAAACATTATTAGATTGCTCTGAATTAATTAATTCTTGCTGGATTTTACCTTTATTCTCAGGATTACCTCGCAATAAAACTTTAACATGAATTGGATACCCTATTTTGTTGAAATCTAACAAGCAAGTGTATTTATGCGTTACACCTGCTTTTTCAATTCGCTTCATTTTATCAAAAACAGTGCTTCGGGGTGAATTGATTTGACGAGCAAGACGAGTGATAGAACATCTACCATTTCGCCGTAACTCACTTAGTATCAATCTATCTTTATGCTTAATCATAAATAATTTAGAAATAAGCCAATATTAATACTCACCAAATAAACCCGTTATTTTGATGTAGTTTATCGAATTAATTATGAAATTAAATTACATAAGACTACTCAAATACTACGAAATTAGAGTCATTACGTCGTATATTCTCTAAATTCATAAGGTACGCCCATTCTTAAAGCTAATTCTTCACAAGCAGTTCTATTAAAATTAGGTTCAAATGCTTTACCATAATCTACAAAAGTTACAATAACATCTAGCTCTTCTTTTTTAGAAGTTGAAATAAAATCAATAATATCTTTGTAGGATATATTCGTTTTTGGTTGGCATATTGCTTTATATTTTTCAGAAGATTCAGCATTAAGTGATATTGATAGACAATCGATTCCACTATATTTTATCTGTTGAATTACTGTACTATCTGCTAGCCAACGGTTAACAAATCCCTGAGCATTAGTGTTAACTCTAATATTTACATTATAATCTTCATTTAATATCTTACTAACTCTCAATAGCGTATCATATCTTATTGAGGGTTCACCATATCCACAAAATACAAGCTTAATTTCGTCATCAGTGTCCTGTGTTTTTATCTCATCCCCTACTGCATCAATAATTTCTTGAATTGTTGGTTCTGTTTCTAATTTAAGACTTAATCCCTGAAAACCGAGGGGATTGGTTTTTCGGATACAAAATACACAATCAGATGAGCAATTATTTGTTATATTTAAATAGAAGTGAGAATTTTTTTCTATCTGAGATTTTGTATAATATACTATTTCACTCATTTTATATTGACGTAAAAAATCTTTAATAAATCTTCGAGTGAATATACGATAATTTATCGCATTATACCGAATTAATGACTCACAATATCTATTGCATTCATATCAATTTGATTTCTAGTCATAAAACCTTCTCGTTTTAATTCTTTGGCAATATAAAAAATCTTATGATCAACGACACCATATTTTTGATTAATTCTATCTAAATATTCATGAAGCTCATTCATACTTGGAAACATTACTGAAGCCATCAAATCATAATCATTACCTAACTTCAAAACGGTATTTGTGTAAACACTACTCTTTAATGCATTTGATAATTCAACTTTATTTTGAGATGATTTGAAAAAAATATTTGCTTGTATTGTATGTCCTAATTCCTCAAAATTAACCACACAAGTAAATTTCTTAATTAATCCAAGTCTCTTAAACTTTTTAATTTTATCAAAAACCGTTGTTCTTGGAATACCTAATTTATGCCCTATTTGCGTTACGGTATGTCTCCCGTTTTCTCGTAAATATGCTAAAATTTGTAGCTCTTTATCAGAAAGCACGCATAAACACCGTCCACACATTTTTTATCATTTTTACAATTTCCTCTCAAGTGTTTTTAACACTCATAATAGTTTATATGTGGTAAAATATATAAAACTTCCGGCGATTTACCACTAAAAAACGTTTAAAAATCGAAACGCTTATAAATAACCATGGCTTTATGACATCGGAATGAATCTAAGTGACGAGTTGTTACTAACACTCAAAAAAGAATACGGTTTAAAAGAAAATCACGTCCTTATCTTAAAATCATTAGAATTAAATGATTTAAATGCAGATGATATTTGTGCTAAAACTAAAATACCTAAAGGACGTATTTATGAATTTCTTAATTTTTTAGTTCACACGCAACTAATAACTAAAGAAATAGGTTCACCTGCACGATACTCTATTAA
>CAZGVA010000006.1:0-29431 GCA_964528765.1 Candidatus Woesearchaeota archaeon
ACATTGCAGATTCAAACAACTCTTTTGAAATTTCTTCAGGTGAAATAATTCCTTTAGAAACTTGTATTGCTAACTTTTTAGTAACATCTAATATTTCTTGATGTCCACCATATCCTGCTGCAAAATTAAGAACATATGAATCATATTCTTTTGTAGCTTCAACGAGTTCAGTTATACTTTTTTGAACATCTTTTGGAAATAAATCAAGTCGACCATAAAAATTAACTTTAATCTTATTCTGATGAATTTCTTTATTATTTTTAAACTCCTTAAATTTTCGAATGAATAATTTCATCATTTCATCAAATTCTTTTTTTGGTCTATTGAAATTTTCTGTGGAAAATACCCATAAGGTAATGATTTTAATATCAAAGTCTCTGCACCATTGCAAAACATCTTTAATTCTATCTGCTCCAAATTCATGCCCTGCCATTTTATCATTTAGAACAAGTTCTCCAAATCTACGATTTCCATCTAAAATAAATGACACATGTTTTGGTAATTGAAGTTTCATTTTTATTTTTTCCGATCTTTATCCTTAACTTTAAGGTAAAAATTAAAAAATCGTTTAGCTTCAGTTATATGTGGAAAAACAACATACGAAATAGCAAGAACAAGTATAAAACACGCACAACTAAAAAATCCTACTAGAAAAAACAACATATTTGTTGCAGTTAATTCTATTGCTACCATGTTTAATTTTTGAGCAAATATTTATATAACTATTGGAACTCTGTTCTTATGGATATGATAGTTAGTTTAGTTGTTGTTATCTTAGCAACATTAATTGCTACATATACTGACCTAAAAAAAAGAGAAGTTCCAGATTTTATAAGCTATTTTCTAATTATTTTCGGAATTATGTCAAATTTACTTATTTCAATTTTAACCCATAGCTATACGCCAATAATATACAGTATTGTCGGAGCAAGTGTATTTTACATATTTGGTGCAATTCTTTATTACACGGGTATGTGGGGCGGTGGTGATGCAAAACTTCTCACAGGTTTTGGTGCAATATTTGCAACATTTAACGCACTTGTGCTTTGGCCTTTTATGATATCAATTTGGTTTAATATCATGTTCTGGGGCGTAATAATTGGTTTAATTTGGAGCACGATTCTTGCAATAAAACATAAAAAGGAATTTATCCCAGAAACACGTAAACTTCTCAAAAAATATCGCAAGATAATCCTAATGTTATATATATTATTTATTTTTGTAATCGTGTCCATACTTTTCGAAAAATCATATATTATAACAATAAGTTGGGGATTTAGTGTAATACTTTTCTATCTAACCATTGGTTTAAAGGCAATTGAAAATACTTGCATGTACAGATTTGCAAAGCCAAAGGATTTAGTTGAAGGTGATTGGATATCTGAAAATGTAAACGTTAAAAATAAGTTAATATACAAACCAAAACCAATTGGTGTTGAACTTTCAGATATTAAAAAAATGCAATCCTTGGAACAATTAGGTAAATTAAAACTTGTAAAAATAAAAGATGGCTTACCGTATGTTCCTGCTTTTTTACTTGGCTTAATAACTACTTTACTAAATATTGATATATTATATTTAATTTTCAGCAGACTGATATAGTAACCACTCCCATTTGGTAAATAAACTATATATAATACAAAGCATATTCTTTATTGATAAATATGGTTTTAATAGCTAGTGCAAGTAATTATGCTTTTTTAGGAGTTCTTGGGTTCATTGCAATGATCTGGGTATTGTCCAGTATGGGAATTGTAAAATCCAGAGATAACGATTTATATATAGCCAAACAACGTCATGTAAAACAAGCAGTAACAAATATTGACAGAGCTTATGAATATATGGATAGTTTACCAAAGCATACTCGCGCAAAAATAATGGAACATCTTGACAATGGTATGTTGAATCATGCAGTTGATACTGCAAGAGCACACCACGACGTATACCACTTTTTCAAGAACTTTAGTTAATTTTTTCTTTTTTCAATTGGTTTTTTATATGATTAGCTTAATCGATAATATGGCAAATACGCTTATTGAACTAGCAATAAAACCACCTAAGAGAATATTACCGGATGGCTCTATATTAGAGTTAATTACAAAAAATACATCTTTTGGGAAAGATAAAATTAAGCTTATACCTAAAAAACTAATTGTTAAATATAATCCCCTTATTATTAATACTGAAGTTTAAGGAGTACGTTTAACTTTTTTAATCTGTTTTTTCTTAGGTTTCGTTTTTTTAGCGCCACCTTTGCCTTTTGTAATTGGAGCTTCAACAATTTTTTCCACAACACGTGTTTTAGGTGAAGCAATCTTAATTGTTTTAGCTTTTGTAGAAAGAGTTTGTTGTACTTTCTTAAAGTCTGCTTCAGACATCTTCAAAGGTTCCCACTCCTCCTTAACTTTATCTTTGCTTGTACGTGGAATAATATGAATATAAACATGTGGCACAATTTGCCCAGCAACTTGACCATTTCTCTGAACAAGTGATACGCCTTCTGCACCAACTGCATCAAAAATAACTCCTGCAAGTTGTTTTGCTACAGAAAAAAGGTAACCAACTTCATCATCAGGCATTTGTGGTAAAACTGAATAATGTGTTTTTGGTACAACAATTACGTGGCCCGGATTTGCTGGTTGAATATCAAGAAAAGCCATCACTTTATCATCTTCATATACAGTATAACCTGGCACCTCTCCTGCAATAATTTTACAAAAAATACATTGCTGTTTTACTAATTCTTGAATTTCTTCGGGATTCATACTTGCTAGCTTCTTTTTCATAGCTGCAATTTGTTCGGGTGAATATTCTTGTTGTTCTGCCATAGTCTAAAACATAATAAAAGATTTTAAGTGTTTCTAAATCATAGGTTTAACAACCGTTTTAAATCAACTACCAAATAAATTTAATATGGATAAAGGTGAAAAAATTGGGTGGACAAATATTATAACTGCTGATGATTTAGACACGCATTTAATCGATATCGGACAAGCAAAGGTCAATGCTTCAATTGTTGCTCAAATGTTGACAGATTTTCCATTAAACAACAATGCGACATTACTAATTCCAGGTTGTGGTACAGGCCAAATTTTTGATTAGATACAACCTAAACAAATCGGAGAATATTCATTCATATTCACGGATTTAAATCCCCACTTCATCGCAAAATTAAAGACCAGACTTTCTAAATATGACAATATCAAATATAAAACACACGTCGATGATATAGAACAAACAAAATTATCTGATCATTATGATGGCGTTCTAGCCGTCTTATTATTGGAACATATTGAATGGAAAAACGGAATCGATTCAATAATTAAATTCAAACCATCGAATTTGTATTTTATAATTCAAGAACAGAAAGATATGGATTATACACATACAATTAATACTACTCGAAAACTTAAACCATCGATTAAAAAATTTGCAGAAATAGCACATCCTCAACTAATTATTAAAGAAGAACTTGTAAATTACTTAAAAGAAAAACAGTATATTTTCCAGAAAAAAATATGCGATTAATGTCCCAGATAATAAAATAATGGTTGGTTTAGTTTTCAATAAAAAGTAACGTAAATTTAATTAATTAACTTAATAATTTTACACCACCGCTACGACCAACATATGTAGCTAAAAGATTCACACGTAAACTAGTCTTTTCTATATTAAATATACCACTCACGTCAATAGATTCTTTACCTTCGATAGTTTTAAGTTCAGATACGGCACGTATTAAATCCGATAAATTATCTTGGTTACATATATTAAAATGACAAAATATTGCGCAATTGGGAATTTGTTCTTCAGAAGTACCTAACATAAAGCCAACGGCATAATCTAATTGTGCAACTGCACCTGGAATAGTTATTTCACTGAATACAATACCATAAGGCGTACCATTAAGTTTAACTAATTGCGTTCCTGAACCCAATTCTCCCGAGTTATCTTTAGAATTATATAGCGTTTCCATAAAATGATTTATGTCTATTGAATCCATTGCATATAATTCCTTATCGCTGTCAGGATTCAGTTTACGTCCTATTCTAAATACAGTCATATTATCACTAACTAAGCGTATGTGGAATCGTTTAAAAAAGAATCGATTAGAAGAGTAAATAGGGTTTTATTGCTTTTCGAAGCATAGGTCGTCTCCACTGTTTATGAAAAGCTTCTATTCCGTCTTTCAAATGAGAAAACTCTTTTGGAAGTAATCTTGCTGAATCCGTAACGTCAAAGACAATTAATTTCTTACCCGTTAGATTATATGTTTTCTGCATTATTGGCTTTAACCGCTTTCTAACAATAATAATTACGTCTGCCCAATCAACATGTTTTTGATATAATGGATTTGGTGCCTCTCCAGTTTTACCAAAACCTTCGACACCTTTGTAACGCGTAGAGTAACCTTTACGTCTCAAATATTTTGCAAGAGATTTACTTCGATTTAATCCTTTTGCGCATATGCACAATATCTTTTTTTCATCCAACTATTCTCCTTTTTCCATCAATAACTACAACTGCTTGCTCATCTGTAAGGGGAATAATATTATATGGAACAGTTTTATTAAACGATTTAATTGATTCAAGAGTTACTCCAAGTTCTATAAATTCAGGATTACCTACATGCGGAGCAACAGCAAAGTCAATTAGATTCAAACCATTTAAATCGTTAATATTAACCTTATTTGCGTCTGTAATTCTTGCAAGTTTAATATCTGGTGCAGCTAGTATACTTCCCGCACTTATACCGACATAAACACCGTGGTTTTTGACAAATTCTTTTGCTACCTGTATAAATCCATTTTTCCTAGCATAATCTAAAAGAAGAAAAGTATTTCCACCACCAACAATCAAAGCATCAAAACCTTCAAATTCAGTATCAATAACTTTTTTGTTAATTTCAAGTATTTTGATGTTAGCTGTTTTAATTCCAAACGCGATTAATTCTTTTGGCACAATTGTTGGATCATAATCTGTTTTCAAAATTGCAGCAGTTGGAACAAAAACAATTTTAATATTCACAACAGGTTTTCCAACTAATTTAACAAACTCATTAAATAATTTCTTAGTTATAAATCCATATGAAGTTAACATCAATTTCATTTTAGTTTAACTATCGTTTTCCCATTAGAATCCTGAACATCATATCCTTTCACTTTTAATTGATTTCTAATTTTATCAGATGTTGCCCAATCTTTTTTAACTCGAGCTTCATCCCGTTTCTTAGCAAGAGCTTGGATATCTACAGGAATTTTTTGCTTTTTTGGCTTAAAGTCAATTGACAAAACTTTTCCAATCTTATTCAAAGTATCAACTAAACTTTTGTCTCCAGTCTTATTCAATTGCTTTGAAATTTCCAAAAGTAAAGCAACAACTTTTGGAGTATTAAAATCATCATCCATTGCTTTCTCAAACATAGCAATATATTTCTTTCCCGATGTTCCTTTTTTGTTTGCAGACTTAACCGCAGTTCGTATTCTTTCTAAATTTGAGCTAGCTTGATCTAATGAATATTCAGAATAATCAATTGGACTTCGATAATGTGTAGATAAAAACATAAAACGAAGTGTATCTACATCGTGCTTTTTCAAAGCATCTCGAATTGTTATGAAATTTCCAAGAGACTTTGACATTTTCTTACCATTAACATTTAAGAAACCAGTATGGAACCAATATTTAACTAGTGGTTATTTACCTGAAACATATTCCATAATGGTAATTTCTGCTTCATGATGTGGGAAAATAAGATCTTTTGCACCGCCATGAATATCATATTGTGGTCCAAAAAAATGCTCCGTAATGGCAGTATCTTCAACATGCCATCCAGGCCTACCTGCACCAAATTTTGTTTCCCATTTAGGATCTCCAGGTTTTGGAAATTTCCACATACAAAAATCTCCTTTGTTTCTTTTACTTACTGAACGATCTATTCTTGTTATAGCATCATCTGCTTGCAAAGCAGTTCTACCTGAAAGCTTTCCATATTCCTTAAATTTCTCAATATCAAAATAAATTCCATCAGCTAACTCGTAGGCAAAACCTTTTTCCATCAAGATTTTAACCTGATTAAGTATGTCTTTGATATGACTTGTTGCTTTAGCATATTTTGTAACTGAATTTACATTTATTGCTTTCATATCTTTGTAATATTCTTTTGTGAAAATCTCTGAAAGTTTTAATGGATTTATTTTTCGCTCTTTAGCTCGCTTAATTATTTTATCATCGATATCAGTAATATTCTGAAGATAAAACACATCATATCCTTTAAATCTCAGATATTTTACAATAACATCAAATGAAACATATGTTCTTGCGTGGCCAATATGTGATGAATCATAAACAGTTGGTCCACAAACAAACAAGTTAATTTTCTTAGCTTTACGTGGCTTAAATGGTTCTTTCTTTTTTATTAAAGTATTGTAAACTTTCACCATTTTATATTTATTATTTAAAGTTTAAAGCTGTTACGAAAACAACTCGGTACTCAAATATTTTTCACCTCCATCAGGAAATATAATTACAATCATTTCATCAGTTTTTTTAGCAAGTTTATTTGCTACGAACATAACTGCACCAGAGCTTATTCCAACAAAAATTCCTTGTTTTGCAAGTTGTTTAGCGGACGCAAAAGCATCTTTTTGTGTAACAACAATTTTATTGTCAAGAACTTTTTGATTAAAAATTGCTGGAACTTTATTTACAGACATATTTTTGAGTCCTTGAATTAAATCCGCGCCATTTGGCTCGACACCAACAATTTTAATTTCAGGATTCTTATTTTTTAGGTACTTAGAAATTCCCATTAATGTTCCCCCTGTACCCATTCCCGCAACAACATATTTTACATTACCCTTCGTTTGTTTCCAAATCTCCGGTCCAGTTGTTTCATAATGTGCTTTAATATTGAATCCATTAGCATATTGATTAAGATAAACATATTTTGAGTTCTTTGCTAATTCTTCCACTTTTACAATAGCTCCATCCGCTCCTTTTTCGGCAGGTGTAAGAACAATTTCGGCACCATATGCACGAATGATTTTTTTTCGCTCAACAGACATATTTTCAGGCATTACAATTTTTGATTTATATCCCAAACTTGAAGCCAACATTGCAATACTAATTCCTGTATTTCCTGAACTGGAATCAAGCAAGATTTTATCTTTAGTTAGTATTTTATGACGAATTACATTTCGTATCATATAACTTACTGGCCGATCTTTTATTGATCCGCTAGGATTTTGCTTCTCAAGCTTAGCATAAATATTTCTAGATAAGTTAATCAAAGGGGTGTTTCCAATTAAATCAAAAATTTTCATTTATCACCTTATATATTTTTTTTCTTGCATCAAACAATGATGCTTTCTGCAAAATAATTTTCTCATTCAAAAGAATAAAAAGAGCATTACGAACGCTACGTTCAGATAATTTAGATAAAGCAATTACAGTCTTTTGAGAAATCAATGGATTCTCAATTAAAACATTAATCACATTAAAAATTGAAACAGGGATACTGGCGACTAGCTATATTCTTAGTTTGTGCAGGGATACTCACTTCCCATTTTGTCGCTTTCCATTTCAATATTAATTACTTTTACGAGTTTATAAAGTTAGAGAAACCGGTAATTATTTAGATTTTACAACGTCAAAATATTTTTGAAATTTATTAAGAAAATCTGCCCGATTAGTCTTACTAACTGTTGCAATGATGTGTATTTTTTTATTGCTACCAATTAAATGAACTTTAAATTTCTTACTCTCAAAAAAACTATGATCATCAACATATTTTTTAGGATTATATGACGCCGAAGGTTCGCCTTTAGAATCACAACGGAATATAAAATCTTCCGAGTGTTCTAAATTAAGATCACTCAACACCTTTTCTAAATTTTTAAGTGTTGCCACGCTACTTTCTATTGCCAAGTAAATCGAATTACCTTGACTACAAACACTAGTTATTTTACATTTCATTTTTTATTTTTCTTAGCCAATATTTTAGCATCATTTTCTGCAATTTGTTTTTCTGCAGTTTCTAAAGTTAAACCCAATTTGTTGAAGATTATTTTTCTTTCAGCTTTGGATTCTTTAGTAAATTGCTTATTTCGCGATATTAATTCTTTCTCAGTAGGTATTTTAATTTGGTTTTGTTTCATGATTATAAAGCGCAGAAAGGGATTCGAACCCTTAATCTTGCGGGTTGCAACCGCACGCCTTTTCCCGCAGGAAAAGATATCTCTTAAACTGTACCGGATTTGGCCACCTGCGCAAGCATTACAAATAAGTTAAATTAATTGTAATGAAAGTTGTGACTATCTAAAACTATTCTAATTTTGGCAGGGATAATCACCATTTTTGGCCATAATTAAAATGAATAATTATTGTTTATAAGGATTTTGTTACGCCAAAAGAAATACAATTGTTCCAAAAATTGCTAATAATAAAAATACAACTCCACCCCATAAAGCTAAACGATAATTATTTGCTAAATTTCGGAGCTTCTGATCATTAGGTAATTTAATTGTGCCATATATAAGATTAGTCATCAAATGTTGTGCTTTCCAAACATCTTTTGATTTCCATACAGGAATTTTTGGAGAACCATATTTACGATATAAAGCAGGATGCTTTTTTTCTAATCGCTGATATATATTAGACAACGAAATAGAAACAATTCCTAAATAAATAACGGGGAATGAAATAAAAAACCAGACAAAATTCATAGTTGGCTCCATATTAAATTGAAAATTAATAATATATAAATCTATTTAACTATATTAACAATCTGTTGAATCGCAGTAACTAAAATATCTACTTCTTTTTTTGTATTATAAAAATAGAAACTTGCCCGGCAACTGCCGAAAATTTTTCGATCATTAAACCAAGAATGTAAGCAATGTTGTCCGGATCGCACCATAATATTTGCAGTTTCATCTAACAACAAAGCAGTATCATGTGGATTCATTCCTTCAATAATAAAACTCGTTATTCCACCACGCAATTTTGGATTTTTAACACCAATAATCTTAACTTTTGGTATTTTATCTAATTGTTCTTGTAAATACCGCGTTAGCACATTTTCATGTTTCTCAATTTTAATTAAACCAACATTTGATAAATAATCACAAGCAGCACCAAAACCAACAATGCCTGCATAATTTTGTAAACCTGCTTCAAATCGATCAGGTATTTCTGCAAGTTCGTAACTGCCATAAGTTGTATTTGCCACAGTACTACCTCCAATAATAAATGTATTTAATTTTTCCAATAGATTTTTTTTACCATATAAAACACCTACACCTGAAGGCCCACACATCTTATGACTTGAAATCGCCATAAAATCAATATCTAATTTTTGTACATCAATTTCACAATGGGGTGCAGCTTGTGCCGCATCAACCAAAACAAGTGCTTTAGCATTATGCGCTCTACGAATAATTTCTTTAATAGGTAAACGATATCCATCCAAATTCGATGTATACACAATTGAAACAAGCTTTACCTTGCCTCGATTTTTCTGCAATTCTGTTTCAAAACCAACCATATCAAAAGTTTCATCAGATTTAGCTCGAATATATATTCGTTTAATTCCTTTTATTTTTTGCAAGTTTAACCATGGCACAATATTTGAAGAATGCTCTCGATCTGAATTAATGATCACATCATCTTCCTTAAAATCAAATGAGTTGGCAACCAAATTAATTGATTCAGTTGCATTTTTTGTAAATATAATTTCAGAACGATGTTTTGCCCCAATTAATCTCTTAATTTTTTCACGAGCCATGCTAACTTCATGTGTAACTTTTACTGCAAACTTATGTGCACTTCGTCCATGACATCCCGGATATTCATTGTAATATTCTAGAATTTTGTCAGTTACTTGCTTAGGACGCAAAGTCATACAGGCATTATCTAAATAAATAACTGGCTTCCCACCAATCTTTTTATTAAGAACTACAAAATCTTCGCGATATTTTTCAGGATTAAATTTAACAAATAACATTTTTATCTAACCACTCCTTAACTGCATTTAACATTGGAATATCGCTATCATTAAATAAATTTCTAGCTTCTTCAATAGAAGCTCGAAAAGGCTTTCCTTCTTCGCAAATGAACTTCTTTGGTGCTTTTGCAATAAACAAATCGATGTCTGTAATAAACTCTCGACATGGGCGTTCGAAGTTGCCAATAAATTCAAAATCATTTAATTCGATATTCAGTTCTTCTTTTGCTTCCCGTAATAATGTTTGCTCAGGTGTTTCGTTTTCTTTAGTTCCACCACCCCACCAACCATATAAAACTCCTTTATTGTCTCTAAAATTTCTACGGTCTTGAAGAAATAAATTATTCGCATCATCATATAATGCTAAACAAGATACTTTTACTATTTTCATTTCAATTATTTTTTCTTAGATTTATACTCGGCAATAGCTGTTCGCAATCCCTTTGCGGACAAGTCGCCACAATGAATCTTAACTGTTGGAAGATCACCAACACCTTGAATAACATCTTGTCTAGTTAGCTTTTCAGCTTCATCTGGCGTTTTTCCTTCAGCTAGCTCACAAATTAAATCACATGTTGCTACACTAATTGCACACCCAAGAGATTCAAACATACATTTTGAAATTTTACCATTCTCGACAGTAAGTGAAATTTCAATTTCATCACCACAAACCTCACTTTGAACAGTAACTTTTGCATCGGCATCTTCAATAGTCCCGCGGTGTGTTGGATTCATAAATCGTTGTTTTACCTTTTCCGAGTATGACATTTTAATTTAGAGGGTCGTCAAGCTTTTATAAACTTAACGATAGTTAAGAAATACAAACATTTATTAATTAATACCTCAAATAATTTCTGGTGATCTAATATTCAATTCCCATGTGAGTTAGTTGTTTGGAAAATTCTGCCTGCAATAAAGGCTCGAATAGCACGTAATTTAAAAGATAAAGATATGCGACAAAAAGACATTGCTAAAGTACTTGATAGTACTGAAGCTGCAATTTCACAATACTTAAGTGGAAAACGCGCAGCAGATTTTAAAATAAGCTCGTCAATGGATAAAACATTAGATATTGTTTCAGCCGCAGTTGCTGAAGGCAAACATCCAAAAGTTCTCAAATATGGTATTTGCCAAATTTGCAAAGATATACGAACAAAAGGTCTTGCCTGTGAAAGCTGTAAAACTGAATCTGGCGATAAAACTGATTGTGATTTATGTTTAAAATAGTTAATTTTTAGCGATACAATAGCTTTTTAAGTGCTACTTTGGAGTGTATATATAGCATAAAACAATTACTTATAAAGTACTAAAAACATGCTATAGCGTGATAATATGGAAGACGAAAACCAAATTCAAACGGCTCCAACTGAGCAACCAATGCCTACTGAGCCATCAACATATAATGAACAATCCACAGCAGCTGAACAACCTAGACCTATTGAAGCTCCTGTAGAAAATGAGCAAGAAATTGAAGATGAAGATGATGAAAGTATGCCGTTTCCACGAGCAAGAGTTGTACGAATAATTAAAAGTGAAATGGGTAACTCTAAACAATTACGATCTGAAGTTAAAGATGCAATAAATATTTGGTTGGGTAATTTATTAAAACGAATTGCACGAGAAATGGGCAACACACAATTCGGTTCTGTAGGGATTGCTGATTTTCAAAGAGCTACAAAACCTTACGATATGATTGCAGACATAGTAAAAGATCAAGAAAGACTTATGTTAGCTGTCCAAAAATTAACTGCTGATTCAAATCACATTGGTAGAGAATTAACAAGATTCTTTGAAGTTATACAAGGACAACAATAATTTTTTATTTAGGTATTTTTTTATTTAATATGGATAAATTTGAAAAATTTAGAGAAGCGGGTAAAATATCTCGTGAAGTCAAAAAATATGCCAGAACGATTATTAAAAAAGATGCAAAAGCAATTGACATAGCTGAAGCAATTGAATTAAAAATTGAAGAGTTAGGTGGAAAAGCATCTTTTCCAGTTGATGTTTCTATAAATGATATGTCTGCACATTACAATCCACATATTGACGATACACTAACACTGAAAGAAGGTGATTTAGTAAAAATTGATATGGGCGCACATATTGATGGTTATGTAACCGATACAGCATTTACAAGTTCTATTGGTGCAAATGAAGAAAATGAAAAATTAATAAAAGCAGTAGAAGAAGCGCTTGAAATTGCAGTATCTATGGCTAAACCTGGAATTGAAATAAATCAAATTGGGATTGCTGTTGAGAAAAAAATTAAAAGTTATGGTTTTAATCCAATACGAAATTTATTTGGGCATGCCGTAAGTCATTGGCAAGTTCATGGAAAACCGAACATACCAAGCTTTGACAATGGAAATACTGAAAAACTAAAAGCAGGACAAGTTATTGCTATTGAACCATTCGCAACAACTGGCAATGGCTATGTAAAGAATGGTGCAGGTTCAGAAGTATATTCACTAGAGTCAGACGGAAATATTCGTCAATTTCGGGAGGTGCTTGAGTGGATTAAATCTGAATACAAAACCTTACCATTCGCAAAGCGCCAAATTGCCAGAAAATTTGGTAAATTAAAAACAAATTTAGCAATTAAACTTCTTATTTCAAATAAGATAATAAAAGAATATTCAACACTACCTGAAGATAAAGGTGGAAAAGTTTCTCAAGCTGAACATACGATCATTGTTGCAGATAACCCTGAGGTTTTAACTTAATGACGATCATTGAGCATAAAATATATGAGTTATATAAAATAAACAAAGATTTTTTACTTATTTGGATAGCCACAGACAATTTTAGAAATTTATTTAACGATCACGATTATACAGAATCGCCAACATTTAACGAATCGCCTAAAGAAATATATGGAATATTACAACCGCAATTAAAAAAAATCTCAGAAAATAATAAGGATTTTTTTCGCACGAATGAAGGCAATCGTTATTTTAAATTTGGGCCATTTGAATATTCTCGCCAAGGATGTCCCTACGAATTTCACATAATTTCCGCAGAAATACAACATTACATGAACATATTAAAACAATTTAAAAAATAAAATTAAAAAAACTAGCCCATATAATCTGGGCTGTCTTCGCCTTTTGCTCCACGTTTAGCTGACTTAACTGCATTCTGATATTTGCTTATTTCTGCTTTTCTCAGGCTTCCAAAAATTTCCTTAAGAGCTAAATCAAAATGCTTTTTCTTAACTTCCGTTGCTTTGTCATCAGCTCTTAATGCAAGCATTGCTGCTTCTCTACAAACTGCTTCAATATCTGCACCAGAATAATTCGCTGTTTTCGTAGCTAAATCTTCCATCATTTTATCTAAGTGTTTAAGCGCAGATTTTAGTTCAGACAATTGTTTATTTTCTTTATCATCTAATAATTTCTTTGAAGTAAGTTCTTTGATTTTTAATTCTAATGATCCTCTAGATATTCCTTCAACAGGCATTCCATTTGTATGAACCTTGAAAATCTCTTCTCTTCCTTCTGCATTTGGCGGTGAAATCAAAATATGTCTATCAAATCTTCCCGGTCTTAATAAAGCCGGATCAACTAACTCTGGTCGATTTGTTGCTGCCATAACAACAACATCTTTCATATCTTCCATTCCATCTAGCTCAGTTAAAATCTGATTTACAACACGTGCATCCGTGTTACTTCCTCCACTCATTCCAGATGAGCGAGACGAAGCAATTGCATCAATTTCATCAAAGAAAATTATTGCAGGTGAAACCTGTCTTGCTTTTGCAAAGATTTTTCGGACAGCTTTTTCAGATTCTCCAACCCATTTGCTCAAAACTTCTGGGCCTTTAACTGAAATAAAATTAGCTCCTGATTCAGTTGCTACAGCTTTTGCTAACAAAGTTTTCCCCGTTCCAGGTGGACCATATAATAAAACTCCTTTTGGTGGTCGAATTCCTAATCGCGTAAATGCTTCAGGATTACTTAGTGGCCATTCAACAACTTCTCTAAGTTCTTGCTTAGCTTTTGCAATTCCGCCAATATCTGTCCACTTGGTATTTGGAACATCTATCAAAACCTCTCGCATAGCTGAAGGTTGAACCATTTTTAATCCTTCTTCAAAATCATCTTTTCTAACAATTAATTTTTTTAATATTTCTTCAGGAAGTTTTTCTCCTTCCTTAAAATCATATTCTGGAATAACTCGTCTAATAACATTCATTGCAGCTTCTTTTGCTACACCTTCAAGATCGGACCCAACAAAACCATACGTTCTATCTGCCAACTCATCCAAATAATTCGTTATATTCTCTTTATCTTTGCCAGTATTTGCAATTATATCTTTTGCAAGAGGCATATTTCTTGTATGAATTTTTAAAATTTCTAAACGGCCTTTTCGATTTGGAACACCGATTTCAATTTCACGGTCAAATCTTCCACCGCGTCTCAAAGCCGGATCAAGTGCATCTGGTCGATTTGTTGCAGCAATAACAATAACTTTTCCTCTGCCTTTCATACCATCCATAGATGCAAGTAACTGTGCAACAACTCTTCGCTCAACTTCACCATAACTTTCTTCTCGCTTTGGTGCAATAGCATCTATTTCATCAATAAAAATAATTGATGGTGCATTCTTTGAAGCATCGTCAAATAAAGTTCTAAGTTTCTTTTCAGCTTCTCCAACAAATTTACTCATTATTTCGGGACCATTTAATGTAACAAAATTCGCACTAGATTCATGTGCAACTGCTTTTGCTAAAAGCGTTTTTCCTGTTCCGGGAGGACCATAAAGTAAAACTCCTTTGGGAGGTTCTACACCCAGTCTCGTAAATATCTCTGGATGTTTTAATGGAAGTTCAATCATCTCTCTAACTTTTTTAATTTCTTCTTCTAATCCACCAATATCTTCATAAGCAATTTCAGGTATTGCCTCTTCTTTAAGTTCAACTGGTGTTGATTTCCAATCAACGTGAGTATCTTCTGTAATTACACTTGCTTCTTTTGGATTAGTATTTACAACAACCATTTTTAATCCGCCAAAACCCATGCTACCCATACTCATATCATCATTCATCATATTGAATATCTCTTCAAAAGGAGATCCTGAAAAAGCAGTTTTTCTTCTTCGAGCACCACCCATGGAAATTAAATCGCCTTTCGACACAACGCGACCAATAATTCCTTGTTTTAATCTTGAAAAATCTCCTTGAAGTCGTATTCCTTTAACAGGTGCAAGAGTTACGCTTTTTGCAGGTTTAAACTCGAGTCGACTAATTTTAACTTTCTCACTAATGGATGTTTTAGCATTTCTACGACTTAATGGATCCATTCGAATAATATTCAAACCAATATCTGAAGGAAATGCGCGTCCAGCAACTGCAACCGTTTTTCGCTCACCTTCAATTTCAACTATATCGCCTTGATTTAAGCCGATTTCTTTCATAATTTGAGAATCAATTCTAACAATTCCTTTATCAACATCATCTTGTTGCGCTTCTGCAACATTTAATTCGATAGAATCTTTTTTTGGAGATCTTTTATTTAGCATACTATATCAACAAAAACCAACAGTTAATATTTAATAGCCTAACGAGTGGAAGCCATATTGCAAATTATATTAACATAACATTAATATAGTATTAACATATAATCCTTAATGGTCAAGGCAATTATTGAAATAAACAAAGAAACGAATAGAATTTTAAACATAATTAAAGCTGAATACGAACTAAGAACCAAATCCGAAGCCATTGAAAAGCTAGCAGAAATTCATTCAAGAAAAAATGTTGAAGTTGCAGCGAGACGAAAACCAACTGAACATATAGAACAATTTAGGAAATTGTATGGATGATAACTAAAAATCAAATTAAAGCACTAAAAATACTAGAACAAATACCTAAAACAGTAAATTGGGCAATAATTGGTAGTGCTAATCTTGCTATACAAGGAATTAATGTAACTCCAAAAGATATTGATATTCTAACCGATAAAGATGGCGCACATAAAATTGAAAAAGCTCTGAAAAAATACATATCAAAACCAATCGAATTAAAGAAATATGAAAAATATGATACGTATGAAGTTATTTTTAAAATACATGGTGTTGAAGTGGAAGTTCTTGGAGATCTTAAAAACAAGATACCTGGTGTTGATTTGTGGACGGAGAGATCAAGATTATCTGCTAAAATATTTGTTGAGTTTAATGATATAAAACTTCCAGTTATTAATTTAAAACAAGAACTTTTTGCATATATTAAAAGAAACAGGAAAGATAAATCCGCGTTAATTAAAAAATTCTTAGAACGGCTGGACTAAAAAGAACATAACAACAGCTGCAGCAATTAATGTTTCAACAAAAGATCCTGTTTTCAAAGGTCCGCTAATTTTATATTTAGAAAGTGGCGCAAAAGGTTTTATTCCGTGTTTTGTAAATGCATCTGCGACTAAATGTGCACCATATCCAATTGCAATTGCTAAAAGCGATGAACTTAAGACGGGATAAATTAATGCGAAAAACACTGAAACTAATGGCAACCAGATACTATGAAATGAACCTCGATGTGTTGCAAGATAAGAAATAACTGTATGTTTTCTACCCAATGTAGAAGTAGGTGTATCAATATCTGGCAGCAATGATGCTCCAATTAAAAATGTTGAAAATATGTATTTTTCCCAGATAGCCATACCCGGAAATAATTTAAAATACATAAATCCAAAAAACATTGCTATCAAAAGATGCGTTCGTGAATGCATGAATTAATTAGTGCAAGTGTTATTTATTGTTTTCTAACATATTTGAAACCGAATAATATGTTTGTATTCTTTTAGCTAATTGTTTATTTGGTAAAATACCATAACACATTGGATCATTAGCATGTTTAAGAATGTCTTTTAGTTCAGCAGCAGATAAAACATCATTTTTTCCTTTATGCGCAAGATCTGTACCTGACTCAGAAACCCAATTTATTCCAGATAAAACAAATTCAAACAACGGTTCTAAATTACGGCGAGTTTTAAGCAAAAAATCTACCATATCAACAACGCAACATGCTGAAGGATCTTTAGAAGTATAATTTTGAAGAACAGTTCCAGCAATTAAGAAACTATCTGACGAATTAATTACGTGATTTAAATATTGATTAAAATAAAAACTTTGGCCGTCTAGAACCGTAATTGAACCATCTACGAGCGCCGCAATAGGTATTTGCAGCACATCATTAACTTTTCTAATGCCGTCACGATTTTCCGAACTCAATTTCAACGCATCACAATACGAATCAATAGACAAATTAGTATCAACAAAATCCAACAAAGTTTCATTTGGAAAATGACTCCAAATAATTGGAAACGACTTATCTTTAGCACACTGTAAAACATCGCAGATTGTTGAATAATATTGAGTAATTCTTTCAGGACTCTTTCCCAAAATAGGATCAATTATATCAACAATACAAACAGTTCTTATCATAGAGAAGTTAAAAAAAATGCCCTTAAAAAAACTTACTTATTCTGAGCAACACTTGTTCGAGATTTAGAAACTGCTAACATTTCTGGAGCTCGCTCTACTGCAACATCTTCTGCCCAATCAGAATAACCCATATCGGAAAGGAATAAAACCAATCTTCGTGCAGCTTCTTGGTCTTTATTTGCTCGCATTTTCTGCATATATTCACGTTTTTTAGCTTTTACACTAGGCAATTGATTGTAATTTTGCATATAACGTTTTTTTGTTGATTTCATTCTGTAATTCACCTCAAATCTTGGTTTAAAAGTATTGTGAAAGACAATTGTGTCTTTGAATATATAAACCAATTAAAACTTATAAACCCATTGTGTGGATGGCTGACAAAAGGATTAGTTCAGGTGCAAAAGCAGTTGATGTGCTTCTAAACGGTGGTATTGAAACAGATGTCATTACAACAGTTTATGGTGCATCAGGATCAGGTAAATCTAATCTTGCTATGATTATTGCGATTTCTGCAGCTAAAAAAGGTAAAGTTATTTTCATTGATACTGAAAGTGGTTTTTCACTTGAAAGAGCTAAACAGATTGATCCTGAATTTGATATAACATCAAAAAACATCAAAATAATCAAACCATATGAATTTGATGAACAACAAAAAGCAATTCGAGAACTGCGCGAAATTATTAAAACTGAAAAAATAGATTTAATTGTGATTGATTCTCTAACAATGCTTTACCGATTAGAAAGACCCGAGGATCCTAAAGAAATTAATTTAGAATTAACAAAACAACTTTCTATTCTTTCGTCTATTGCTCGCAGAAATCATCTCCCTGTTTTTGCAACAAACCAAGTTTACAGTAGTTTTGATAAACGAGATAATATTCGAATGGTTGGTGGAGACATTCTTGCTTATTGGAGTAAATGCTTAATTCGTTTAGAAAAAGTTGATGGAATAAGAAAAGCTGAGATAATGAAACACCGCTCAATAGCTGAAGGTAAATCGGTCTGGTTTGAAATTGTAAATGAAGGCATACAAGAAGTAAAAGAACCATCAGAAAAAGAAAAACGATTTAATCTTTTTTAAACAAAAAGTTATAAGCTTTTGCCACATCGTCGAGTATGCGAGTTTATCTAGAATACCGTATTCGAGAACATGATCCACACGAATTTATGGAACAATTTCTCAGTAGCGGAATGCCTCTTTTTGAAACTCCAAAATATATACATTTAACTAAATTGAAACAAGAACTAATTGATTCAAATAGTTCACCATCTCACCTTTTAAAAATCTGCACACCCAAGTCTAAATTATTCGTAGAACAAATTGGATCATGGGTTCAAATTAATGATTTAACTACTGAAGAACAAACTAGCGCAATAGAATTCACTAATGCGCGATATGAATCTATACAGGGAATTGGGTATATTGATCCAGAGAGAATTAATAGTTACTTCTGTAATATTTGTGAAAACGAACATAAAGGACCTCCTGCAGTAAAAATAAATGTTATTGGTAATGACTTGGATATTGAATTTGATTGTGTTAAAGCGATTGGGCATATGTTTTTCAAATGTGGCGAATGTAACTCTCCACTCGGATATGGATTTATTTATGAGGGCAATTCACCCGATCCACAATACATCGATAAAGATTTTACAGGAAATTTTATAGCACCTACGCCAGACAGTATTGAACAGTTACTAACGGAAGCTGAAGAAAAAATTCATGAAACCGGTAAACTTCCGAAAAAATTGACATTAAGAGCAATTAATTGGTCTAGAAAAATCGGATACGAAATTGATTCAGAAAGATATTTAAATTTATCAAAAAAAGCGCAAAAAAGAAATCGAGAAATAATGCAAGAATATTTCGACAACTCGATTGAGGAAATATATGACGAATTATTTAATAATTATTATCAAGGTAATTTAACTCCTCGCAAGGGTTTCAATAAAGATAATGATGCGTTAGAAATATTGCTCACTGGAATAGAAGTATTAGTCGCAACTGCCTCACAATTAAAACTTCCTACAGACTTGAAACTAAAACAACAGTTTATTAAAATTATTTCATCGTACCAAAATAGTTTAATTTACCCTGAATTACAAACGAAAACAAATCAACTTGCAGAATTGAATAAAGAAATTAAGTATTTAGAAAAAGAACAAAAAAAGATAAAAGTTATTTTCAACAAAATAACTTAAGTGAACAATTTTTCAACAGATAAAAGAACCATCAGAAAAAGAAAAACGATTCAGTTTATTATAAACAACAAATTCTTTTAATTCATTATAATTGCTCATTGAATGAAAAAACTAGAGATGACTTACAAAGAACGTGCGAAATTAGCTGAAAACCCTGCTGCAAAAAAACTATTCGAATTAATGGACGCTAAGAAAACGAATCTTATTTTAGCCAATGATGAGCATGATCCAGAAAAATTCTTAAAACATTGTGAAACTCTTGGACCCGATTTAGCCGTTGTTAAAACGCACATTGATATTCTTGATGATTTTACTCCAAGCCTCATTGAAAAATTAATTGAACTTTCTAGAAAACATAATTTTATGATATTTGAAGATCGTAAATTTGCGGATATTGGCAATACTGTAAAACTTCAATACTCAAAAGGCGTGTATAAAATTGTTGATTGGGCAGATTTTGTTAATATTCATATTGTTCCAGGTCCAGGAATAATTGAATCATTAAAAAAAGTAGCTAACGAAAAAACTGATGGCAAATCTCGAGGATTTTTAATTTTAGCTCAAATGTCTTCCAAAGGTACTATGGCGGTCGGCAATTACACTAAAAAAGCTATTGAAATGGCTAATGAACATAAAGAAGCAATTGCAGGTTTTATCGGAACTGGCAGTAAGCCTGAAATATTAAAAGAATTGTCTCTGGTCACAAATCCAGGTCATGTTATTTTAACTCCCGGTGTTAAAATTGGCAGTAATAAAGATGGACTCGGTCAAAGATATACACATCCAAAAGAAGCTATAGCTGCAGGATCCGATGCAGTTATTGTTGGACGAGGTATTTATCAAGCAGAAAATCCCATAACTGAGGCAAAGAAATACAGAAAAGCTGCATGGGATGCGTACTTAGAACGAACTAATCAGGTTTCAATTTCTGACCGAGTTGCAGAGATTCTTTTAGATATTGGTGCAATTACATTAAAACCAAATAATCCATTCACTTATGTATCTGGAATAATTAGTCCGATTTATGTGGACCCGCGTGTATTAGTTTCTTATCCAAAGCAACGGAAAAAGATAATTGAAATATTAATAAACACCGTAAAAAATTCAGGTGAGGATTTCGACGTTATTGCTGGCGTAGGTGTTGAAGGTATACCTGCAGCATCATGGTTAGCTCGAGAACTAGATTTGCCGATGATATATTTACGCTCAAAGGCAAAAGGATATGGTAAAGAAAATTTAATTGAAGGCAAATTAAATAAAGGTGCTAAAGTTCTGCTAGTAACGCACATGTTCACTGCAGATGATACGCTTACAAATTCAGTTAAAGCTGTCATGGCTGGTGGGGGCCTTGTCTCACATTGCATTGCAATATCTGATCATGTTTTAGGTAATGTTGCGGAAAAATTACGCAAATTAAATGTAAAAACTTATGCATTAACCGATTTAAAAACCATATTAAATACGGCACGGATTACGGAAAGAATTTCCTTAGATGAATTTAATATTACGCAAGATTGGTTAAATGATCCAATTAAGTGGGAAAAGAATTATTCAGAAAAAATTAAATTTAATCGAGAACGTGCAGCCAAAGAAGTTGCAAACATTTTACTTAATATTGACGCAGTAACCCTACAACCAAATAAACCATTCAAATATGCTTCAGGAATAATCTCTCCAATTTATACAGATAATAGATTGTTACTTTCACACCCGCAAGAGAGAAACAAAATAATTGAACACTTCATAACAGTAATCAATTCAATTGGATTAAATAAAATAGATACTTTGGGTGGTGTCGCTACTTCAGGCATTCCACATGCAACAATACTTGCGGAAAAATTAAGCCTGCCAATGATATATGCATACACAAAAGCATCTGAGCAAGGTCGAAGAAAATCAGTAGAAGGTACTATGAAAAAAGGTGATCAAATATTAATCATCGAAGATCTGATTAGCACGGGAGGCAGTTCAATAAAAGTTGCTGAAAATATTCGCGAAGAAGGTGGCATTGTAACGGACTGTTTAGCTATATTTACATATGGCTTAGAAAAAGCTGCTAAAAATTTTGAAGACGCCGGCATAACACTCCACGCACTTTGTGATCTTAAAACTTTACTAAAAGTCGCTAAAAACAAAAATATACTAACCTCTACCGAACTTAGAAAATGCGAAGAATGGATCAAGAATCCTGAGGCTTGGCACCAATAGAAAATACGTAATCAATAGAAAACATCTCAGACATTTGTGCAAGTTCTTGCAACAAACCTTCTAACTTACTTTCCTCAAGTACATTTTCAGCAGATTTATTTTGGGGGTCCAAACAAACTCCTTGATCTTTGGCAAAAATTATATTATATCTCGGTTCTTCTACGCAGTTTGCTCGCACAATTATAGCTAATTCATCGATCTTTGCGTGTACTTCTTCAGGTATCTCGTAAAAGTCATCATCCATCTTAAAAAACGGTGATTGAATTTAAAAAAACTTGTGAACTTAATTAAACGCTAATTCATTAAATGTTCATTTAAACTTCGAATAATTCTTCTAACAGTTTCTTTTTGATAACAGAAATTCCATCCTTGCATAATCCATGCAGCAAAATCATTTGGATTCAATAAATCAACAGATACAATATCTTCCAGATGATCTTTACTGCCTTCATTTCTTGGTTCACCAACTTTACGTTGTACTAAAGAATATGTTTTTAATTTAGCAATAAAGTCGCTCCGATAGATCTCTTTTTCAGAATCAGCTAAGGGAAGCACTGCAATAATCCCTCCAATCATTTCTGCAGAAACTCTTCCATATTTTGCTGCCTTTCCTTCAGGCATATTTAGTAAACCACCTCTGAATTCATTGGAAATGCTGTACTTTCGTTGATATTTGCACTTTCTGTTACATATTTCATTAATCTACTAAGTCCTAATCCAAATCCGGCATGAGGCATTCCATGTGCTTTGACAACGTCAGCATACCAATCAAAAACGTCATCATTTACACCTTTTGCTCTAAGCTGATCCATCATTGTTGAAGTTTTTAGTCTTTCAACGAGCTGTTTTGGATCCCAAATTCTACATGCTGCGCCAACAGTTTCACCTGCTCCAGGAAAAATCAAATCAGTGCTATTTACAATCTTAGGATTTCCCGATGTTGGTTGCATATTAAAGAATTTTATTTCTTGTGGATAATGTGTTATAAAAACCGGACTACTGAAATGCTCAGCAAGATATTGTTCATGTTTACTTTTCAAGTCATCGCCCCATTTCACATCAAAGCCAGTTAGTAAATTAACTGCATCATCATATGTTACACGTGAAAACGGGAGATTAATTTGTTCAAGTTTTCCAACATCTGCATCAACAACTGCTAATTCTTGTCTACAAGTTTTCAAAACTTGTTTAATCATAGACATTACAATGCCTTCAATATGCGCAATTAATTCAGACATTGATTCATCTTTTGCAGTTGGAAACTCCAATTCAATTAAAGTAAATTCAGTGAGATGCCGATCATCTGCTTCAGGTTCTGCCCTAAAACTAGGTCCCATGCAATAAACCTTACCGAGTGATTTAATGTAACTTTCAAGATAAAGTTGTCCAGTTTGACTCAAAAAAACTTTCTTACCAAAATAATCCATATCAAACATTGTATCAATGTTTTCACAGGCGCCGGTTGCTCGCGTTAAATGTGGTGGCACAACATGTGTAAAACCATTTTCTACTAAATATTTAATTGCTCCGTGAATGAGCTCGCTCTCAATTTTAACTGTAGCAATCTTACGCGGATTTGCTACAAAATCAACTACTTTTGTATTTAATAAACTATTTTTCATTTTCTCTCCAGGGAGAGCTTATCTAAGAACCTCATCAATCATAGGTATAAATATTAAAAAGAATTTAGCAAATTAAACCGTAAGTTATTTTAATATCTGAATTGTTTAGATATTAGTTGTTTTATTTTCCTCAACAGTTTTGTCTTTTTTAGGTTCGTAAGGTTCTTTAAATTCACAATCAGGATTTAGGCAAAGTTTCCAGGGTTTTCTTCCCCGAGTATAAAATTGAACATAAGGCACTCCACATTTGCACGCATTTTTAAGCACTGAAAACGTTCCTTTTTGAGGCATTCCCCAAGTAGTTTTACATTTTGGATAACCTGAGCATGCTAAAAATCTCTTTCTTGTTTTTCTTGATGTAAGAACGCGCATATCCCCCGTCTTGCATTTCAGACACTTACAAACAGTTGTTTGTTTAGCTTTAGTCTCAATAAACGCGTCACCTAAAAGATTTCCAATTTCTTGTTTATGATCCCTAAACTCTTGACAAAGTTTAACAATTATTTTTGCAGCATCAGCAAGAACTTCTTTTGGTGCTTTTTCATTAGAGCGAATTTGTTGCATATCTTCCTCAAACTTTCGAGTAAGTTCTTTTGAAAGAATCTCTGGAGCATACTTTGCAAAAGTATCGATAACTTTCAAACCAAGTTCCGTTACCTCGATAGGCGTTCCCTGAATATATCCTCGAGTTCGAAGTATTTCAATTATATTTGCGCGTGTTGCTTTTGTTCCCAAATTCTCTTTTTCTAATGCCTTAATTACTGAAGCGGGTGTATATCTTTTTGGAGGTTTTGTCTCATCTTTCTTGAAACGAGTAGTTTCATTATAAATCTCGCCAATATTTAACGGCGGAAGTTCTAACTCTTTTTTTCTTGCGTAGGGCATATACCATTCTTGCCAGCCAAGTTTTGTTGTTGTTATTCCACTCATTACAAAAGGTTCTCCTTCAATTAACAATCCAACTTTTGTACTTTCTCTTTCACCGGGAACTCCAAAAACAGAAAAGAATCTTTTAACAATTAAATCATACACCTTAGCTGCATCGCTCTCAGAAATTATTGCAAGTTTTCCTGTAGGATATACTGCAGGGTGTGCTGCATCTTTTTTCTTTCCCTCATTGGGTCTTAAACTTGTTTTCAAAACCTGTTGCGCAGTCTTTGTGTACGTTCCATTTTTAGCAAGGTTATTCAAAATCTTACGAAAACCCAATTTAACTGGAAGTTTTTGGGAACTTGTTCGAGGATAAGAAATATATGCCTTTGTGTAAAGCTCTTGCGCTGCAGAAAGTGTTCGCTTAGGTGATATCCTAAAACAACGATATGCTTCAATTTGTAATGATGTTAAATCAAATGGAAATGGAACGAAAACTGCTTGTTTTGATTTTTTAATCGCATCAATCTTTGCAGGTTTATCTTTAACTTTATCAAAGATTTGCTTTGCTTTTGTCTCCTCCCAAAACTTATCCTCAAAATGGATTGCTTCAAATGTATCTGTTTTTATTTTAACATCTGCAAAGATTTGCCAATATGGTACGGGTTTAAACTTTTTTATATCTCGCTCACGTTCAGCTAATAGGGCTAAAGCCGGACCTTGAATACGTCCAATTGAAAGTGGAACATAACGATTTTTAACTTGAGAAACTGCCGCCATAGCTGCTTTTGATAAATTAATACCATAATACCAATCCATTGCATGTCTTGCTTCACCGGCTCTAGCTTGTCCCCAATCTAATGTATTCATTCGATTCTTATACGCATCAAGTAAGTCTTCTGCCATCATTGTTGAAAACTTCATTCTCTGTGCGTCTTTTTGTTTGCAGACAAATCTAATAATATTTAAACCAATAACTTCGCCCTCAATATCAAAATCCGTTGCAACTACAAACTCATCGCAACGCTTTGCTACTTTCTTAAGAATCGTAAGATATTTTTTTGTAAATGCCGAACTTTTTGAAATCTCATGTGTTGGCTTCCACTCAACATCAAAAAGTGGCCATCCTCGACTCGGCGTCCTAAGACCGTACAAATGACCTACTGCAGAAGCAACAATTATTTTTTTGTCTGGAATTTCATACCAAGAAACAGTTCCAACTTTCTTTTGCTTTGGAGAACCTAATGCGTCAGCGATTTTTTGTGCTGCAGATGGTTTCTCAGCTATAATTAATTGCATAATTACTCAACTAAAATTAAAGATTTATAAATATGTGTATAAAATCAGGTAATAGAAACACTTTTAAACGAAATCGGATTACTTGTTAGTGAAATGATAAATAATATGGCTAGGCTAGACACACTCTTAAAAGATTTTAGTCCTAATGGTGCTACGTTTAATGATCAAATCCTCAGAGATAGTGCTGTTGCTGTTGCAGAAACTTTTGAAAATATTGATTTTGAAAGCGTGCTTGTTGGCGGAAAAGCTGCAGAAATTCTCTATTATCACAGCGGTCATAGTCGCGGTAGTGATGATATGGACTTCATATTAGCACCTTTTATGCGAAAAAGTGAATTTAGTGAACTTGTATCTAAGCCAATTATTGAAAAATTAGATGATCGGTATAATATAACCACAAGCAAAAAACGATTTAGATATGGTATAAAAGTCAACTCTGACGACGAACAAGGAATTGATTTAAATTTCTTGACTAAATCAAAAGGATATTTATCTGATACAAGTGATACTAATCAAACTTGGAGAGAAATACGAAATGCTCGAATGATACAAATCCCACACACAAATACTCAAATAAAAACATATAGACCTGAAGATATAATTGCATGGAAATTATATAATTATGATCAACCTAGAGCAAAAGATTGGTATGATATTAAGCTAGTTTTAGATATTTATCATGATAAAATAGATCGAACATATCTAAGGACTGCCATTATTGATCAAATTAATTATCAAATAAATCACAAAGAAAAACGTGACCATAGCATATCACCCTCATTTGAAGCGCAGCTTATTATAAACAAGCTAATGCGACCAATTAAATCTCGATAATTTTACCGCGTTTTCCTACATTTATTAAAGTAGTTTTACCAAGTTTTTCTTCAATACCTTCAGCTTCATGAACATGTGAACAAATAGCAATATCTGGTTTAAACTTTTTAATTGCTTTAGCAATACCTTTTGATCCAGGTACCATTGTAGACATTTTAGCCATAAGAGTATATTCTGGGTGGCAGTGCGTTATCATTAATTTCTTTTTTGTATTTTTGATTTTATTAAATCCTTTTTCAAGTAAACCAAAAAGCTCTTTTTCATCTAATTGAAATATCCCTATATTAGCAGACCCTGCTCCAAAAATTCCAACATCACCAACTTTCATCGAATAGCCATGTAAATCCGTTACACCATATATTTCTGCAAGTGCCGAAGTTGTTGCAGGTGACTCATGATTACCTGGAATAATTAATACTCTTTGTTTATTTTTTTTAAATGGTCCAATTAATCCTTTAGTTGAAATTTCACCATAAGTTAAATCTCCCGAAAGAACAACTAAATCCACTTTTGCTTTCTTAGCTTTTGCTGCTAGCTTTTTAGCTGCATTAATATCTCCATGTAAATCTCCTGCTGCTAAAATCTTCACACTAAAACCTCCGTTTTAATGGGCTGTTCAAATGTTTTACAAATTAACATAATAATCTAGTATAACCATATCTTATTTAAAATCTTACAATTAAACCTTAAATGACATTAAATGATTTTGAAAAAAATATATCAAAACATTACTTAATTTCTGCACTTAATGGATTATGGTTTACGATACCAATTGGAATTCTATTTTATCAATCATTTAACATAACCTACACGCAATTGGGTTTACTTGAATTAATTGCAGCATTAACAATTATTTTATTAGAACTACCTTCGGGAATTTTTTCAGATTTTTTAGGAAGAAAACTCACAACATTTATTGGTTACATACTTATGTCGGGTGGACTGATTATCACAGGTTTAAGTAGCACATTTCTTATGTTTGCAATAGGTGTAATTTTGTGGGCTAGTTCGCATGCATTTTTATCTGGAACAAAAAATGCATTATTATTTGACTCATTAAAAAAACTTAAACGTGAAAAAGAATATCTAAAAATTAGAAGCAAGATTCAATTAATAACTGCTGTAACAATTGTTTTTGCATCAATTAGTGCTGCATATTTATTTAATATAAATATAAGAATTCCACATGTATTATTTGGTATAATTATTTTCTTTGCAGCAATTGTTGTTCTTTCTATGAAAGAGCCACATTATTCAATTAAAAAATATAATTTATCAAATCAATTTGAACATTTAAAAAATTCAATTATATTTGCATATTCACATAAAAAAGTAAGATGGTTAATTTTATTTTCAACATTATTAACTCTTCCAATGTTTGCTTTTGTTAATCTATTAAGACAACCCTATCTAATACAAATTGGATACAGCATAATTCAATTAGGATTTATTTTCGCACTAATACATGGAATAAGCGGATTAGTTGCTTCACTTTCAGATAAAATTGAAAGAAAAATTGGCGAGAAAAAATCATTTATTTTAATCACTATACTGTATTCAACAATGTTTGTATTCGCGGGATTACTTAACACACCTACAGCATTAACCTTTATTATATTATTATACATAACAAGAGATTACAAAAAAGTACTTATTGATAATTATATGAATCATCATATTAAATCAGAAAATCGTGCAACAGTATTATCCATACAATCTCTAAACATGAATATATTTACATCAATATTTATTGTACTCATTGGATATAGCATTGATTTATATTCAATGAACGCCGTATTAATTGCAATGGGTGTGATATTGTTTATTTCTGCAATTCCATTTTTATATATAAATTCAAAAAAGAAATAAACAAGTATTATTGTGAAAAATCAAACAGAAGAAATACTTCTAAATCACTAAGTTCAACATCCAATCCAAATGTCTTTTTAATATTTTTAACGAGATATGGTTTTAATGCTTCAATTTCTTTTGCAGTAGGTAGCTTTTGTGCACTAGCTTCATAACTTTCATTTGCTAAAGAATATCCAACCAATGCTTCACTAACATCGCAATTACATTCAGTTAAACCTAATAAACTAATACTTAATTTAGGGTTAGCTAAATTTGGCGTATATATGCCATCATTAAGAAAACTATCTCCTTCACAAATAGGTTCTTCTGGTTTAATAAGAACTCCATTAAGTGCATATTCTTCTCTGCGAACGATTTCTGTAACTGGGAATTTTACACCCAATATATTATAAATCTCGCCACTACATCCCATAAAGTAGTAACATACGGTATATTTTTAAATATTACTATATCTCAATAGTCTTTCCACGCGGTCCGGCATTAATAACTACGGTGTTTCCTAGCTTAGACATTTTGCCTGCGGAATCATGAATATGCCCACAAATATTCATACTGGGTTGATTTTCTTTTATGAAATCTCGCAAAGATTTTGAACCAACATGTTCTCCAATAGAAACTTCATCTGCTTTTGTTCCATAAGGTGGTTCATGCGTTACTAAAACCGTCCTGCCTTTATGTTTTTTTAAATTCTTTGCTAAAAAAACTTTAGAATTTTCAAAATCATTATTTCCACAACAAAATCCACCTTCACCACAACCAACAAATAACACGCCATCTTTTTCAAAAACACCTTGATGAAGATTTACAATATGCTTCATTTTTTTACTTGTCTTTTTTGTTGCTTCAGGATGTTCATGATTACCTGGTACAACTAATACTTTGGGTCCCAAGTCAAATGATTTTAATATTTCATTTTCTTTATCTTGAAACCACGTATGATCACCTGCCGAAATAACTAAATCAGGTTTAATTTCTTTAATTGCTTTTATAACATGTGCTAAATGTTCTGCGTCACCATGCACATCTGCAAATGCAAATACTTTAGTGTAGTGGATAGATAAGAAGGAGTTATAAGATT
>CAZGVA010000007.1:0-28877 GCA_964528765.1 Candidatus Woesearchaeota archaeon
TCTGAAAGAACGTTTTTTGGACAAGATCGTGTGCAAATTGTAGTAAATTTAGCTAAATATTTAGCTGTAAATGATATTAATAATATTATGTTCTTAGATTGTTCAGCGCGATTTGGATATATTGGATTAAGAAAAGTTTGGCCACAAATGTTTCCACATAAGTCTGTACCAAAAATATATTTTACCAACCCTCAGGGATATCGAAATTATTTCCAATCAGATTCAGAAATCCTATCCCAGTTTGATAGAACCTATACTCGATTAGCTAACGATAAAACTCAACGTTTAATGTTATTTGATGTTTGTATGCATAGCGGTAAGGCGATTAAACCAATACTTAGAGTTCTTAAAAATGGTGGATATGAAAATGTAACTGTGGGTCTTACGCAACCAATGAGAATAGAAGACAAAATAGACATACCGATTGATTTTATTGCATTAGATTATCGTACTATGCATGGATGTTATCCCTTTGGACAGGCTCCGTTACTTAAACTCAACGAAAAAATTCTTTCAGAAATATCTGACACGGAATATGCGCGAGAAATTATACACTCTCAGCGTAAAGAAATTGTATCTATTTTTAAGCCAGAAAATACTCGTCGGGTTCTTGCTAATGAACAAATTCCTGATTTGAAAAGTAGCGTCTTTTCAAATTTAGTTGAAAAATTAACTGCCAAAGTCACATCTCTGCAACCAAAAATGATCCAAGTACCTGATAAATCGGTTACTGAAGAAAAACCAGTTAATTTAGATGAACTTAATTTAACAAATCTACTTGTTTAATTGTATTTTACTTGCATTACAAATTAACTGTTTATTTTTCGAACAGTTTTTAAATTTTATTGTTATATCTACTTATGGGTGGTCCAAGCTTTTCTCCGTCGTCATATCGATCTTCTACAACAAGTTATTCTCCGAGAAAAAGTATTGAAAGAGATCATTTAGAGAATGTACAAGTTTCACATATTCGTAGATCGGGTGATCCTGAAAATCGTCCAATAAATCGTGGAGTTATTAGTACAGATAGTCCTAATCCAGTTATTATTGCTTTTGATGATACAGGTTCAATGGGTAGCTGGGTTGATGAATTTTATAAGCGTGCACCGATGTTTTTTGGTCGTCTTGTTTTACAAAATTATTTGGCAGACCCTGCTTTAAGTTTTATTGCAGTTGGTGATCAAACTTGTGATGATGAAGGCCTACAAGTAACACCTTTTGCTAGAGGTGATGAAATAGATGATCATCTTCAATCATTATTTATTGAGAAAGGTGGTGGTGGTGGCATAAAAGAAAGTTATGAATTGGCAGCATATTTTGGAGCAAATAAGACTGACTTTACTAGTAAACTGGATGCCAAACCTTTATTCTTTTTCTTCGGTGATGAATCTTTTTATGAAACTATTCCTCAAAGTCGTGCTAAAGTGGTATTTGGAGATGATTTACAATCAAAATTAAAAAGTTCAGATGTTTTTGATGATTTAATGAATAAATTTGATGTTTATGCAATTAGAAGACCTTACCAAAGTTCCAGTCATGAGCGAGATATACGAGATATGTGGGAAAATACTCTTGGTAAAGAAAAAGTTGTTATGTTATCTGATCCAGGTTAAGTTGTTGATACAATGCTTGGCGTTATTGCATTAACTCAAGGATATAGTCTTATAGATTATGCGCAAATTATGCGAGTTCGCAAACAAACAGAATCACGTGTTAAAAACGTTAGCACGTCATTAGAATATTTATCTAAAGTTATCCAACCTAATAATCTACGAAGTGCGGAACCAATTGAATTAGTAGGTGGTTCCATGTTAGATTCTGACAGTGTTGTTGAATTAGAAGATGGCGTACGTTTACGTCCAGATGGTTCAGTTGTTTTACCAGATGGTCAAGTTGTGAAATTACCTTCGGGAAATGGAAATACAATCGTTATTAATGTGATTAGTCAAAATACCACGATTCAAGATTCTGTTTTAAACAAGGTCAAAATAAATGGTAAAAAATAACAATTTGTCTTATGTAGTTTTAGGTTTGTTTTTAGGTGATGAAGGTAAGGGCTCCATTACAGATTATTTGGTTCGGAAAAATAATGCAAAATTAGTATCGCGTTTTAATGGCGGTTCTCAGGCAGGCCATTCTGCAGCTGAAATGCGTGGAGATTATATTGTCGAATTTTCATTTCACCAATTTGGTGCCGGAAGTTTGGTTCCAGATGTTAAAACGTTTTTGCCAAATAATTTATTTATTGATCCGGAAACAGTATTTCGTGAAGCCAATGGTTTAAAGCAAATTGGTGTACGTGTATTAAATCGATTAAAAATTGCAGAATCTGCGAAAGTAATTTTTCCGTTTAATGTTATGCTTAATCGTATGAGTGAAGCAGAAAACAATTATTCTCGTGGAACTGTTGGTCGAGGTGTTGGTGATGCTGTTTTGGATTCAGAATCTGGAAAAAGTATTTTTATATCAGATTTATTAGACCCGTCAATATTTGAAAGAAAACTCGATGCATTACTTCCGATTAAATCTAAACAATTTGACGAGTTATTGGAGAATGAACTTGCCAAACATGTTGCTAAATTTTTCCCACAAGCATTGAATAAAGAATATTTGATTAAAAGATATACGCAATTTGGAAAACTTTTGGAAAAAAATATTGTTGATTCTCAATATTTGGCGGATTATATGTCTGCGGGCAAGAATGTGGTTTTTGAAGGTGCCCAAGGTGCGTTACTCGATAAAACATTTGGTTTTGATCCATATATAACTAAAACAACAGTTGTACTTGATAGTTTGAAGAAAGTAATTGATTTAGATAGTTTTAATCGTGTTCATAAAATTGGTGTAATCCGCGGATATGCTACAAGACACGGACACGGACCATTTGTTACAGAACTTTTGGAAAATGAACTGATTGATAGATTAGCCGATAAATCTACCTATTCGCAATGGCAAGGTAATTTTAGAGTTGGATGGTTAGATATGCTTGGAATAAAATATGCTTTAAGTTTAAGTAAGAAAATTGATAGTTTAGCAGTTACTAATTTAGATCGATTAGAAGATATTTCGCCAAAAGTTTGTTTGTCTTATGCGTATGTTGGCCAACAAGATAAATTGGATAATTATTTTGAATGGAATAAGTTAAGTGCAGATTGCGCAGAAATTACTGGATTTAAATTTCCACTAACTGCTGGTGTGGATATGGCGGAACGTACTGAAATTTTGCTTAATTGTAAACCACGTGTTTTAAAATCATTTGATTCTTGGGGCAATATTTGTCAAGTTACAGTTAAGGAAGATTTACCACAAGAAACTGTAAACTATTTGAATTTTATCTCAGAATCTCTGAATGTACCTGTTGAAATTGTTTCAGTAGGACCTACTGCAGAAAATAAATTAACTTGTTGATTATTCAGTTAAGCATTGTTCCATAAAGTTAACTGTACGTTGGTATTGCTCAGCTAAGTGTTTTAATGGAATTATTATTTTACTAATTTCTTCAGCAGTTCTAATAACGACTGCACCAGTTTCACTTATATATCCTTCAACTTCAGGTATTCGATGTTTTAATTCTCCAGTTTCACTAACATGTTGACGAAAATAATCAAGCATTTTTCTCATTGGCTCAATAAATCTTTCTCCAGATAGTTGTACTAATGATTTTAAACCGTCTGCCGAATGCCAATTATTATTGTCCATTCTATTTGAAAAATCATCTAGCATTAAAAAATGTCCAGATTTATGCGGCTCATAGATTTGATTTTCTTGCATTTACTGTGTTGTACTAAAAACTTAAAAACTTATGGCTAATTGCCTAATATTGGCTTTAGCGAAGTTTTTTATGTTTTAAGCTTTGTATATTAGATGAAACCTGATGAAGGTAGATTGCAAACTGCGGAACATATTCTTGCAAAACTTTTAGAAGACAAAATTAATGATGCGATTATTGGCATTGCAAAATTCAATGAAAATTTAGGTATTTTAGAGGTTAATACAAGCGTAGATTTAAGAAAATTTGATGTAAAAGCGCTTGAATTGGAAGTTAATCAAGTCATTTCTAGAAACTTATTGGTTAGTAAGTCAACTTTGAGTCGAGAAGATGCAGCAAAACAGATTAATCTTAGAAAGGTTCCAGAATCGGTTAAACAGGTTAGAATAATCGATATTTCAGGCTTTGATAAACGACCTTGTAGAGATCCGCATGTTGATAATACAAAAAAAATTGGCAAATTTTCAATTACAAAATTAAAAAGAGCAGGTAGTAATCGATATAGATTTACACTTAAAGTTGAATAGAACTTTTTTAAATTTGCAAAGGTTTTTATTATTTTATCGGTTAGTATAATATGCCTCGGGGAAAAAAGAAGGTTTCTTGGCTAGCAGTTAAGAAAAATCAGTATGTGCTACTAGCTTTAATTGTTATATTTTTATTATTACTAAGTTTGGTTTCTACAAATCAGTTTTCCTCAGCAGATTTTGATAAATGGATTGCTTCGGATGAAGACAAATCTACTGACGAAAATGAATTGGATGAGACGGGCACAGGTGTGGTTGCAGGTAGTGGAATTGGTTCAGATGGGATAGTAATACCTGGAATTGGAGAAGCTGACGAGGAAACTGACGCGGAAGTTGCTGGGGGAGAAGATTTAGGACCTCCTCTTGGATCGGCATGCGATGATTCTGATTTTCCAATATTTGGAAGTTTCGAAAAGACAGAAGATTATACTTTTTGTTATGAAGGTGTACAATATAAATTTAGAGCAACATGGTTAGATACTTATTCATTTGGAGAAATGGCTTTATCATTATACTACGATTTGGGTGAAGATGCAGGTGTAGCTATAATACAATTAATTCATGAATATGATAGTAACTCTGTATTAAAATACGGTAATGTACGTATGTATGATGTTGACGAGGATGATGACCCAGATTTTTATTTCAAAACACTTCCATATGATAGAGATACTGGTGGACCAATATATGATGTAGATAATAATTTGATGAATATTCTAATTGATACAAATCCATTGGAGATTTGCAGAAATACTGTAGATGATGATGCTGATGGATTAACTGATTGTGCAGATCCTGAATGTAATTTGGCTAGAGGCCTAACTTCAACTAGATGTAATTATCCATCAGAATTTGATTGCGAAGATGAATGGAATAATGATGCAGAGGGTGGTGTAGATTGTAATGATCCAGATTGTGCTACCAATCCAACTTGTTTCTGTAGTTCAGATGATGATTGTGAAGCAGGTGAAACTTGTGTTGATGGTGATTGTGTACAATGTGTAGATAATACTGAGTGTAATGAAAGACAAACTTGTGAAGATGGATATTGTAATGAGTACGCAGCATTAAATCAATGTAATGATGGGATCGATAATGATGAAGATGGTCTAAAAGATTGGTATGATTTGGATTGTAAAAATGAAAACTGCACTGCAGGTTTGTATATCACGTGGAGTTTTATGCCAGAAGATACTGATTTTGAAATAGCACCAGACAGAGTAGGTTGTTGTGGTGGGCAAGAATGTGTAAATATTGGCGGAGATTGTATTGATTATAATTCTGAATACACTACTACTAGCGGTCATAAATATTACATATGTGGTGGAACGAATAATTGGGATAGATGTGGTGCAGCAGGTTATGATTATATTAATAAGTATGACGGCGATATGAGTGATGGCAGAGCACTGACTTGTAATAAGACTTTATCTGGTTATTTATGGTTAACGGCTTAACTCGATTTTTCAAAGCATTTTTAAATTTGCAAAGGTTTTTAATATTTTATCTTTTGAGTATAATATGCCTGCTAGAAAACGTAAAATGCCTGCTTTAACTTTTGATGCTGCTTTTAAGTATCCATTTAATAGAGCAAAAGGTATGTGGAATTTTTTATTGATATTTTTACCAATTATTGGATGGTTTGCTTTAAGCGGATATAATATTCGAATTGTTAAAGAATTTAGTAATGGTAAATTTAAGAAATTGCCTAAACTTAATTTCAATAAAGATTTGAAATTGGGATTTTTTATGTTTTTGAAATCTCTTCCATTTTTATTAGTTTACATAGCAGTTATTTTTCTTATCTCGCTAATAAGTCCTTTTTTGCGGATTTTAACAATTCCTTTTGAATTAATTGCAATTCCAATATTGTATGTACATTTTTTTAATAATGAAACAATGGAATCTTTGTTTGAATTCAAGATATTGAAACCAATTTTTAATCATTTAGGTGAATATCTAGTTATATTATTGAAAAGTATTGCTTTAAGTTTAATTTTCTTTGTCATGTGGATAGTATTAGTTGGTTTTCCTGCTGGTATGTTTACAGAAAGAATATTTATAGCGGACTTTTATAGACGATATATTAAATAATGTTGTTGATATATAAAATTTAATTAATTATTCTTATTATATAAAAACGTCATACTGCGCTACTAATTATATGGAAAAGCTTTTAAGGCACTACTTTGGAATGATTCTATGGCATTACCAATTCCAGTAGAACCATTTATATTTGGCGCAGGTTGTATTGCAGGATATATTTCAGAAAGAGCAACATATCTTTTGAATAATTTCCGCATTGATAATAAAATTCGAAACTCTACGTTATCCCCTGGATTAACAAAACTTATTGTTGAAAAAAATGATTGTATGCACGCAACTAAATGTATGGATGCCGTGGTTTTTTCATTTAATAATATTGTACTTTTAGATCGGCTTAATTCTTTAAGTGAAAATAATTCTTTGAGCGCAGTATTTCAAGTAGGTCTTGATTTAGGTTACATTCAAGCAATGAAACACACATATAATACAGGTATTGTTGAAGGGATTAAACGTAATTTGGGTAAAATAAAACATCTTAAATAATTTTTAATATTTTATTTTGGCTTTTTATTATATCTTACCAAACCGATTGCTACAAAGGTAAGTCCAAGAATTAAGAAAATCGGAGTTTCTTCAAGTGACTCAGAAAGATACGCAATCGCATTTGCTAGAATCATAATAAATCCAGCGAATACAAGAATCTGATTTTTATATTGATTTAATTTCATTTTGCTAAATAACTAACTGTAAAGAAAACTACAACACCTAAAAGAACTAAAACCGATAATCCAATTGTTAGATTTTTTCTTTGTTTTTCATTCATTTTTTTGTCTTTAGTTACGTATTTTCCAAATAAACCAATTGTTACATAGATTGTTCCTAATGAACCTAATATGAAAATATCGCGCTCGAAAAAGCTCATTATGTAGTGTAGTAAAAGGAAAATTGCTCCAAACTCTAACCAGTTTTCAGGTGTCCAAGGTTTTATTGCGCCTTTCTTGCCTTTTTTGTAAGCATATACTGCTAGAAGTGCAAGGATCATTGCAATAATTACTGAACTCAATATCAACGGAATTGCCATGCTATGTGTTTGCTAAGAAATATATAAATTTTTCTGCTATTCGAACAGTTTTTATTATATGCTCGATTAAATAAACTATGAAGACTCAAAATGTTGTGTTTCTGTTTATTGTATTTATATTTGTTCTAGGCTTATTTGAAAGTATACCTTTTACAGATATTATTGGTTTTATGGGTATGGACTTTGATTCAGCAGGTCCGCCGGTAGCTCAGACAGAGAGTGAACAATGTGTTCAAGATTGTTTTAATGGCTATTGTTCTGCGTTTAATAAGGAAAGTGGTTCAGCAGATATGACTCAAGCAGAGATGCAAACAAACATTGTAAAGTATCAAGCGTGTATGTCTGAGAATCAAGCTACTTGTGATGAAAATTGTGGAATGGTTACAGAACCAGATTATGATTCAATGAGCGATGAGCAAAAATGTATTACTGATTGTGTTGCTAAACACGACCCTGATGCGATTTGTGGAAATAGCCAAGAGGGTGAAGTTGGAAATGATGTTTGTCAAATGTGTGCACAGCAATGCGTTCATTTGTACGAAGGTCCATGTTTAGATGATGACGAAATTACCGCAAAAGAAAGTGTTTGTTATGCACAATGCGAGCACTGTTATGGTGCCTTAGTAATGGGCGATGCAGGCCAAACTGATGCTGATGGAAACACCTGGGATTGTATTGTAGATATTGAATGTGCAGATGCATCGGCAGAATTTGGAGATGATCCTGGAAGTGGACCCGCTAGTTATGAAGTGGGACATGAGCCAAGCGAAGATAATGTTGTTCCAGAAAGTTTTGCTCCGAAGTCAGGTGGATCATTTGGAGAAGTTTTCGAAGGAATTTCAGAGTTCTTTAGTAGCTTGTTTAGATAAGTCATTTAATGCACGTTATGCGTAGTTTTCTATTCAATATGTATTTTTGTTCGTTTTAAGTAGAAATCCAATCCATGGAAAGGTAAAAAATGATTTATTATTTTACCAAATATATATTGTTCTTTAGATATCTTTAAATCAGACCAATCTATTTTTTCATCACCTAGTTTATATTTAGCTAACCTTGGAAGGGGAATATAACCTCTGAAACCATCTACGGCCACAAATAATTTTTCATCAACTAAATTATTGTTATAATATACTTCAAACATCTCTCTAAATCCATGACCTTCCCAAAAAGTTTTTAACCACGGTTCTGTAAATTTTGATAATTCTTCACGCTCAACGTGTATGATTTTGAGATTAACATCGTCTTTAAAAGTATATATTCCTTTTATATCATTATACTCCCAACCATCTGGTTCGGAATTTAATATTGTTTTTCTGATTTCGTTTATAGAATGCTTTTTTGTAATAAATTGTGGAAAATGTTTAGATAATAAATCTTCATGATCAGATAGCATAAGTTCAATATCTTCCCAGAAAATAATATCTATTTCAAATTTGTTTTTTTCTAAATTAATCTGCGAAAGTTTTCGAATTTCTTTTTGTAATTTAGCGTCTCTTTTAGCGCTAGTAGTTATTACAAATTTAGAAAGTGTTGGTTCAAAGTCGCTGGCTTTTTTTATTTCTTTATTAAGTGCAGCAAGAGTGATGGTCTTAACGTTCTTACATTGAATTCCTATTAAATTACCTTTAAAATTAAAATATATATCTACTCCTCCCTGTTTTTGACCTAATCTACCATTTCTATGTACTATCTGTAAATTCCAGACTCTTTTTGATAAATCTTGAATAATAATTTCAAGTTCTTCCCATGATTTTGGTGTAGGTAAATTCGAAGTGGGTATTGTTGGCATATTTATAATCACCGATTAAGGATAAAACGCTTCGTATTGTGTTTTCGAGTGAAGAAATTATTTATTTACTCTTAGGTTCTGGAAATCTTCCTTCAATAGCTTTGTTTACAATATGTTTAACTTCGGAAGAAAAGTCTTTACTAATAATCCATTTCAAATAGTCAGAGTTATCTTTAGATAAAGACTCAAGTGTTTTTCCTTGGTGTGTTCCAAAATTTATGATTGCTTTCCCATTATGCCATTTAATTTTTCCATCATCATCAATCCATGAAGGATCTTTAAGGCTGCAAAATTTTTGTAAAGCAAGTATTTCTTTTGGTAGTTCATCATGTTGTTCTAATTGGGCTTTAAGGACATCAATAGTCGCTCTAACATCATTTTCAGCTCTATGAGCATCTTCTAAATCCTTACCACAATATTTTGAGTAAGCAGAGCCCAAATCTTTTGGTTCCAACTTAAAATAAATGTTCTTTACATCAATTACTGTCCGTCCTTCTTTTGAGTAATTAATACCTGCTCTTTTAAATTCCGATTCAATAATTCTTAAATCAAAGTTTACACCATACCCACATAAATCACAGTTGTCTAAAAAATCAATTATTTTTTGAGCAAACTCTTTGAATTTTGGTTTATCTTTAACATCCTCATCTTTTATTCCATGAATATTTGTTGATTCAAGCGGAATTGGAATGGTGGGGTTAATAAGAGATTTTAATATTTCTTCTTGTCCATTAGGTAGGATTTTTATTATACAGATATCTATAATGCGGTCTTCTTGTTTATTCAAGCCCGTTGTTTCAAGATCTATAACTGCAATAGGTTTTGTTAATTCTAAACCAATCATTTCAAGTTCCTCAATAATATTAAGTAACGAAGAGTTTTTATGTTTTTATATACTTAAAAAACACTATACTCAGACCAAGTTTGTCAAAAGTCTTAAGTTATTAATTGAAGCCCTGCTCTGAAAAACACTATACTGAAAACTAGTTTGTCTTTTTATATTATTGTATATATTGCAAAGAATACAAAAACCTTAAAAATCCACATTTTGAAGTGATATATGGAAAATTTCATTGTAACAGGTTTCAGAGGAAGATTACATCCAATGGGTGTTGCTCCATTAGAAGATTATGTTACTTTAGATGATAGTATTAAACAGGGTCAAGTAAATGGACCTGCTCAATTAACAGATATTGTTGAAATAACTCCCGATTTTCAACCAATAGCTTTACAGACAAATTCAGACGATATAAAAGTACTAACTGCTGAAGTTGGAACTGAATATAGAAAGCTTGTTGAAAGTGGAGATTTAACTCCAGGACCATTCGGAGATTTAATTAATATATTACAAGTTGAAGATAAGAAATATGTAATAACTTCTATTGGTCAAAAAGCATTTCATAAACCGGGACTTGCTGCTGATTTAGGAGTAGTTCTTAAGGGAAAAGACGCACTGGGCGAAGACGTTATTTATCTTATAACTGGTAAAAGAAAAGCAAATCCTGGAAAAGGCAAATCTGCTTGGTTTGGTGGATTTACAGGTATAGCACTAAAAGATGGAGATCAAGCATATCAATTAGATTCTGGAATTTATACAGCACTTAAAGAAGGATTTGAAGAAGGTGACGTACATATTGATTGCCCAGAGATAGAAGATTTGCGAACATCATATGATGCTGATAATGTTAATGTGAATATTCAATTAGGTGCATACTCTTTCGTAGGAGAAATTATTTATCTTGGAACAATCAAAACATCTGACGAGCTATTGGAAAATGGTGGAGAAAGATTAGCTAATGATCTGAAAAGAGTTTATGCAACATCAGGTTATTTATGCGTTTCAGATTTAAACGATATGAACTTAAATGAAAATCAACTTGCTTCTTGGTTTAAGGCCGGAGATGATATTAAAGATCTTATTTTTACGAATATAACTTCACAAGTTAAAACTGGACAAGTTGGCGATCTAACTTCAACACTTGATTTTGGTATTAAACACCACAATGATTTTATTGCACCAGTTATTGAAACAGCTAATCAAGTATTTTATGATTCTAGTGAAGGTGAGTAATTTGACTATACCTGTACTTATTTACACAGATGCTGGAAGAGATGTTGATGATGTTGAAGCTATAACTTATTTAGTTGGATCACCAAACGTTGAGATTGTTGGTGTTGTTACAACGCATATGATTCCCGATCGGAGAGCGTTTATTGCGAGAACAGTTTTAGATAATCTAGGTAAAACTGATGTTCCAATTGGTGTAGGATCAATATTTCCAATCGGAAAAGATGAAGAAGTCTTAGCTAAATATCTAAAAGAACATACTATTGAGGGAAAAACTTACGAAGGCGAAGGTTTAATTGAATGTTTTCATGATGGCGTTGATTTAATACATGAATTAATTGGTAAATATGGATCTCAATTAAAGATTGCAGTACAAGCCCCATTAACTGATTTAGCAAAAGCTGCATTAAAAGATGAAGAAAATTTTTGTAAAGTTGGTGGATTATATATTCAAGGACAAGCAATCGTAGACGGACTCACGCTTTTAACAGATAATAATGCTTATAATATTAAAGAAGATGAAGAAGCTTCACGAATAATATTTGGATTACAAGATAGAATTGAACTGACTTTTGTAGGAAAACATGCTGCTTATGAAGTTCCATTTTTACGTGAAGATTTTGCATTACTTGCTAGTACAGGAAATCCTGTTGGTAGGTATTTGAAAATCCATGCTGAAAAAGGTCTAGAATGTTTTGCAATAAGGGCACCAGATATTTTCAAAAGAGTTTTTGGTGTTGACGCAAATAAAGTTCATGAATTGAAGAAACTTTCTAATCCATATGATGCATTAGTTGCAAAAGCAATAGGTAAGCCAGATGATTTATCTGGAGTTAAAGTTGGAAAACATACTTTGATTGGTATGAATGAAAACAATACTGGAGTTGAAGATCCAGAACTTGTCAAATCAGATTTAATGAATACTATGCTTAAGGCATTAAAGGGGCAATGAATTAAAAATGAAAAATTATTTACTAGCAATAGATTCTCCTGATCCAGATAATTTAGTTTTAGTTAGATTAGCTCAAAATTTACTTATGAAAAAAGGTGACACGGTAAATGTTTTACTAACAGGTAGACCAATTAATTTTGATACTGAATCTAAACCAGATTTAGAGACTTGGAATTATGATCATTCGCGTATGGCACTTACGGCTTCAGCAGCTCGTTTAAAGAATTTTCTTAGGTCATTTGATTCAAAAATTAATGTTTTTGATGGAGGCATTGCTCCGAGAACATTAGTACCACATCATTTTCATTTCCAAGATTATTACAAATTTTTAGATATTGATCCATTACGTTCTATTGCAGTATCTGAATTAGACAATATTGAACTTTTAGCTGATGAAATAAAAGATGATGAATTCACCGTTTTGGTTGGTGGACCTATGACTGGTTTAGCAAACTTGATACAAAGATTTCCAAAAGTAGCAGATAATATAAGTGAAGTTCATGCAATGTATGCTTCTTTAGGTACAGTGAAATTATTGGATTTAGGTGATGCTCCCAGAGGTGCTAAACAATTTAATGTGGCTTGCGATCCTTTTTCAGGTAAATATGTTGTTGATGCTTTAGATTGCCCAATATATTTTATTACTTCAGATTGTACGAGAGAAGATAAGATTGCATTTGATACACCTTACGAACTGAGAGATTTATTAAAAGATAACCCTGGTAATCGTAATCTTATTAATTTATACAATATTTGGTATGCTAATGCTGTTGAACCTCGGGGCGATAAAATATTTATTCATGATGTTTGTGTAGCGATATCCGCTTCAGAACATGGTAGAAAAGTATATGATTTTACACCAATGGAAATTACTCGTTTTCCCACATTACCTGCTGAAAAAGAAGATTGGGGCGTTATAGAATTTAAGGAAAACCCTCGAAGTAATCTACATGTTTCAACAAAAGTCAAAAATCCTGCATTATATAAAAGTATATTACGAGAACAATTATATTAAATTGCCTTTTAGTAAACTGTTTTTAAGAATAAAAAAGAAAAAGAATTAAGCTCCGATTAATTTCAAAAGTCCATGTACTAAGAATGCTGGCCAGACAGTTGCTTTCAAAACACCGGCAATTCCACTTAAAATTCCACTAGCCGTTGAAACATAATAGATTGCTGCTCCAATGAATCCAAGAACATAAGCAAATCCACCTTCGCATTTACCATCCATTTTCCAACTACAACATTTATTTTTAATTGATTTCGTTTTTTTAGTTACCATTTTGTTAAATACGTTAAGTTGTATTTAACTTCTTCTGATTGAATCCTTTAAGGATTAACCAAAATGAAAGAACTACTTCATTTAATGCAATTGGAAGTGCAAAAAAGACAGTCATTGCAGATCCACTACTTAACAAACCAGTTGAATTTGCGATTAATAAAAGTATGATTGCGATTATTCCCCAAATAGATATAACTTGTGGGACGATCTTTGATTTATACAGTACATAATATAACATAAGCGCACCCAGACTAAATATGTATACATAAATTAGGTCAGTATATATTGTAGATTTTATAATTCCAAAATATAGAAGAAGAACTCCCATAATAAATATTATACCTTCTGTAATACGTGCAACTGCGTATCCTTTTGCTAAGGTTTTATTATGTGGCTTAAGAATTGAAAACATCAAAATACCAATACTCGCTACAGCAATACCACTAATAAAATCAAGTAAAATAACTATTTTAGATAATTCTGCATTCCCGAAAACACTTACACTAATAATATCCGTAAATAACGCGATTAAAAATAATGCTCCAACAGCTATTGCGGTCTTTCGGTTTGAATTCATTTCTTAATCTCCTTCGTAGGCAGATTAAATCCTTTAATGATTAACCAAGCGGCTAGAAATACTTCGTTTGATATAATTGGGAGAAGTAAGAGAATATTTATTGTCGTACCAATCTCTAATGAATTTGGTATAGTTACAAGTAGGGCAGCAATGATTCCCCAGATTGCGATAAATCGCGGAACAATTTTTGATTGATATATCAAATAGTAGAATGCAAGTGCTGCTACAATGAATATGTATGCATGACCAATGTAAAGCTGATCACGTAAGATTAATAGTGTAGGTGTATTAATTAAGAATAAGATTCCTCCAACAACCATAATTATACCTTCTATAAATCTTAAAGCAAGATAACCAAAAGATACTTTTTTGTTATATGATTTGAAAAGCGGAAACATAATCGCAGCAATTCCAATAACTGCTACGCCACTTAGTACTTCAAGAATCATAACAATTACTTTTGATTCCAAAACACTACTAGCAAGAACGGCATAAGCATATAATATTAAAATTCCAACAATGATTGCGTTCCTTCTGTTTGTATTCATTTAGTTATTTATGCAACCGTTATTTAACTTCTTTGTAAGTTTCGAACTATTTTTAACGTTTTCTTACTAATAAGTAAATGGGAATTTTTGAAATAAGAGAAGCTAACAAAAAACTTGCTTTAAGCAAATTAGCTGCTGAGCGTGAAGCGTATAAAATGATCGATGATTTTGTAAATGATGATCTACGAAAATCACCCTATACATCTTTAATGCAAAGTCAAGTTAGTATAAAGAGGAATTCTTATATTCATTGTGATAAATATCCACTTTTAGTCAAGCAGATATTAGATTTGAATACATTAGTTATGCTTCTTCAAGGAAATCGAGGTAATCCAGTTTCTATGCATTTTAGATCAGATGGTGAAGTAGTGTGGGACAGAAAATCTCTGCATGGAGCACATTACGTTGATGAGTCAGTAACCTTGAGCGGAGTAATTCCTATGAAAGGCGAAGTACTATTAGCCAAGCGCCCATATGAAACAATTGAAATAAATACTGGTGGAAAACATGAAAGATTTTTTGGAATGAAAACACCTGTTAAGAAAAAAACAGATATTCCTTACTTTACAGCGCATCCAACTGAAATAAGAAGAAATGTCGATGTTCACTGTGTTGATCGCAGAACTTATTAAATGTGATTTATTTGAAAGGATGAATTTAGTTTTTAATAATGATTAGAATATGAAGTAAAATAAAAAAAATAAAATTAAGCTTTAGTTAAAAGCTTATTCAGAGTCTTTATCGTTATCTTCTTGATCTTCGGTTTTATCTTCCTGGTCGTCAGTTTTATCTTCTTGATCTTCAGGTGGTGTAATTGTTTTTTCTTGATCGTCTATTAATTCTAGTTTTTCATTATCCATTTGATTTACCTCAGTGGATGAGCGACTCTCCGTCCCTATTTAAGGCTTGTCTAGTTGTTGCGGCAGGTGCTTTTTTTCGATAAAAACACTAGCATCAGGTTAATGTAATTAAAAATTAATGGCTATACCTCTGCTAATAAATACTGGCATAATTCTTCAGATAATGTATATTTGTTCACTTTCAAAGAGCTTTTAAACCCAGGATTTTCCTATTTATTAGAGCATATAAGATAACTGAAGTGATTTGGTTTTCTTATGGTGTCTTAGAATAAGGAGGATAAAATGGGAGAATTTAGAGGCGACAGAGATCGTGGACCAAGAGAGATGCATAAAGCAACTTGCGCAGAATGTAAGAAAGAATGTGAAGTTCCTTTCAAACCATCGGACGATTCCGAAGGTAAACCACGACCGGTTTATTGTAGAGACTGTTACCAAAAGAAAAGACCTAGTAGATACTAGATTTTATACTAATTAGTTTTTAGAATTATTTTTATTTTTATTTTTATATTTTTATTTGAGATTTGCTTACTTTTTCAAAGCCCTTAAAAGATTTACTTACTTGGAGTGAGTATGTCTAATAATGCTGTTGAGATTATAAATGAACACATTGATATTGATTCCTTATTACAAAATCAGGAAACATGTTCAAGAAATGATTTAATTAAAGCAACGCTTTCTCGTTATTCTGGAGCAAGTTATGGAAATGCTAATTGGACAAAAGTTTATCCTGAATGGGGAAATCGACCTGAAGTAATTACGCTTAATGGAGAATTTGCAAGCAAGTATCCTACATTAGAACAATTGAACTTAGATCCAGGTCTTATAACACATTTACCTGAATTTCTAGAATTTCTAGATGAAACGCAGCCAGATATTTCAGATTATTTAAAACTAAGAGATGCGTTTAAACAACACCTTGGAAATAGAACTGTTTGGCGAGGTATGGTTTTAGAGGAGTTTTGGTTTGAAAAAATCAAAACAAATGGAATTGGATCACCTTTTATGCGAGCAATAGACTGGAATAATAATGTTGGAAACTTTGAATACACATTGTCGACTTGTTTTGATAAATTAATTGATAAACATTTTCATAATGAACTTTATCAATCACCACTAGTTTCTGTTACTTCACATGAAGATGTGGCTATTGCATTGGGAAGACACTTTGGTAGAGCTGGTTTATTTAACAAATCTGGAGAATTCTATTTATTTAAATTAAGTATACCTGAGATTGATTTAATTTATTATACTGATCATGCAGTTAGAATACCCTCAAAAGTAAAAGAGGCAAATGAACGTGGAACAAAGCTTCGCGTGTCAGTAAATGATGTTGAGAATTCTTATCCAATGGATCGGCATGTGGAAAGTTATGTTTTACATAAGATCGATCTTAATGAAATAGTTGAAATTTCAAAGCCCGATGTACATATTTCCACATGGAATGGTCAAACTCTAAGCCAAACAAGATTTTAAAAAACATATTCGGAATAAATTGTGGCTAAATCTAGAAATAATCTGCTCCAATGTTGTTTTTGGTCTTTTGTTTTATGGCGTTCATTTCCGTACGCATGGCAAACTTCTTCTAAAACTGTTGCAGTTATGTGCGCGCTAATAAATTGTGGATCCATATCTCCACATTGCTTTACTATTTTAGATATATTTACTATCCATTTTCCAAACTCACCAACACCACAAAATCTCGCAAGATCTTCTTCAGCTTGATGATAATAGCCTCGGTGATATCCATGATCATGCAGCCACTCCCCACGTTCTTTAATCCATTCTTCTGGCGTAATGTTACCTATGCAAAATCGTTTGTCCATGTACATCTTTTAGTAATAAGTTTAAAAATGTTTTTATTGAAAAACGCTATACTGCGTCTAAATGAATTCCTGTATATATTGCAAAGAATGTTTATATACATAAATAAGTTTGCAATGCTCAGTTATATTCATCCCTTGCGTTGATGGAATCTGTAAAACCTCAACAACGAGCAGTTTATGTGATTCGTTTAAGATCAACGGACAATTAGTTATTATTTAGAATAAATCATAATATATTTATTTTTAGAATCCATCGTCATAGGAATTCCTGCAGCTTCACCCAAAGTTTGAATGTTAGGATTTTGAGCATTTGAATTTCTAATAAAAAATACTTCAACATCATATTTATCTTCAATGAATTTTTTATTTCTATAAGCTAAATTCATAGAGTCATCAGGGAAAGGTTTTCCATCCAGTTCTCTATTAAGCCATTTAGGTATTTTAAAATCATCTTTAACAAATACAATAAAATCAAAATCAGAAAATAAGCTTCCTCTAAATCCCGGAGGTGCATATTTTCCAAAAGAACGTTTTACAGATGAACCAATTAAAATGATTTTTATTATTTTAGCATTGGGAAGTAATTTTGTTTTTATCTTTGCGATGGCTTTATTTCTAAGCGAATCAGTTTCTTTTTTTGAGAAAAACTTTTTTTGAGGTCTTGTTTTCAAATGATCAGTCATATTATTGTTGAATTCCTCAGACTTTATTAATATTCCTTCCGCAAACCCTTTTCAAAAACCTTAAAAATGAACTATTGGACAGTTAATATGAAGCATTACTTACGTAATCGAATTAAACAACTTCAGCCTAGTAATGCCTATGATACAAATTGCATCGGTACAGCTTTATTTCTTTTAGATGTAAATCCTCATGACAAAGATGTAGATTGTCAAAATTCTGAGGAAATAGAGGCACTAGTTGAAAATAGTTTTGATGAAGTTAAAACACCACAATTAGGTGATTTAGTTATATTCAAAGGAATATGTTATGGATTTCCCGACATTGATCATATGGGTGTGTTTCTTGGAGCTGAACGTATGATTCACAGAAGAAATGGTGATGGGCCTGTTGAAGAAGTTAATCCTGAAGCGTTCCGTTTGCAAGAACATCCTGAAACTACTGTAGAGTTTCATCGACCAAAAGTTTATGCTTAAATTTCTTTTTTAAAATCGTTATAGTAGGCGTTCTAGCTTAAGAATATAAGGTTCAGGTAATCTGTTTTTGCTAGCGCCTTCGATAATTTTAAGTAAATGATTTTGTTGAGGCGTGCCAATTGAAGAATCCTTTGCTAAATAAACTATCGCATGAACCTGGTGTGGTTCATCGAGTTGGTCAAGTGTTACTTCTTGTTCAAGTGTTACTTTCATAGCAGTGCAATCATATAGATCAGGATAATTTTCATATTTATCTAAGGAAACTAGATCGATGTCAGTTATTCGATACAATACACCATAAACTGTAGCACTTTCGTTTTCAATAACCGTGGCAATGCCTTGCCTATTGAATATTAATTGATGTTTTTCTAATCTCGCTACTGAGACTACTTCACCTGTTGGACAATGATTCCACATTGTTTCTTGATTCATATTTGTCCCATATGCAAAGTATAGCATATTTCCCTTCAGGAGTAATTCTTAAAACCCTTTTCAAACCATTAAAAACGCATTACTCTGAGCTCTTTTTTGAAATTTCTAATTCTAATAGCCAGATTTATTGAGTAAAAACGCTATACTGAAAGCTTCCTTGTCTTTTTCTATTATTGTGTATATTGCAAAGAATTAGGAATACTTTTAAATCCACGTAAGTTACTGATTAGTGAAATGGAACATAATCATAGTACTGATTTATTAGAAAGAAATGACATAGACTATGATGTTCAAAAAACTGAAGCAAAATTATTTCCAAATAATTCTTCAACAAGCGGTTTTCTGGGAAAAGAAGAATGTTTAGTTAAAGTAATTGATGATGATAGAAAAACACTTGAAAAACTTGGAGTGAGCTATGATGATATTTTATTACATATACTTTTGGTTGGGGGAGATAATATTAATCCAGAAAAAGGCCCACCTAGGGAGTACTTTCGCGCAATTAAAGGACTATTTGTTCGTACCTTGGATAATATGGACAGTCAAGGATGTCCATGGGGTGACGAAAAATATGATTATCGGATTCCTACAATCGGGTTTTATGCGCATCTTGCAAATACTTATGTTGGAATAACACTTTCTGGTTTGCATCCGCACTTAGTTAAGAATCATCATTTTTTTGAAGGTAAAGGTACAATATATCGATTAGATCCACTTAGATTTGCTTATTTCTTAAATTTGCCAACAAAAGTTAGTAAGGTTGAGCTGAGGGATTTATTGTATGTGCAAACTCAAGAGGAGTTGAAAAATCCAGTTAATAAAACTCATCTCGTAACAACTATTACTTGCATTGCAATGTTATGTGAGCATCCCAAATTTACGGAATTATTAGGTGTTGCTAAGCAATCCGTAGATAATTCAGAATACGAACATGTTTCGTATTGTAGTGGTTTTTTAGATAAATTAATTAATTCTTGTGAGAATTCTAATTAGTAGACTTCCGAAAATCCTTTTTAAAAATCTTTATATCTATCTTCTGTATCATATAATTAATATGTTAATTGAAATAAATATGACTAAGAAAGTTAGTACGCCGATTTGGAAGAGCTTGAAAAAAATGACGTCTTTAAAGAAAGGTTTCAAGTGGCAATTGAACGACAACATAACTAACGTAACTAAAAAAGGAAATAAGATCGAGTTAAAGACAAAATATAATGGTTTAGTTGTTTTGACTCGAGCAGAACTAAAGAAGATAGTTAGTGATTGCTTGTAGCTGGGTCGATAAATTATATAACTAGTTTGTCAAAATATTTTTTATGAATATGCCTTTTTGTTTGTAATACTCGCGTTTAGAAATATTAGCATATTTTTTCTTTAGTTGTTCGTACCTTTTAGCGTCTTTAGGATTTGCTTTTAGATAATTAAAGAATTTGACGTTATCTTGATAATCTGAACAGTTTTCATACATTAACATAATTTCAAACTCAGTATTTTTGTAGGTGTGATTGAATCTAGCCCAATCATCATCTAAGCTTCCCGGTTTCCCATATAACTTAATAAGTTTCTTAAGTAAATATTTGAATTTTGTGGGTGTTGTTGGTATGTATAAATCTATTTCACCCTGGCCAGATATACAAAGAGCGCTTGCACCCATGTGTTTTATTTTTATATCTCCAACTTGCTTGATAAGAATTTGCTTAAAGTCATCAAAAATATCTTTAACTTTGGGATCATATGGCACGATTTTGACTTTTTGCGTGTTGCTAAACTTCGTAAACCAGTCATTGGACATTGGCATAATTTATCTAACGTACGAAACTTAAAATCTTTTTCGAAAATCCTAAAAACGCCATGCTTGGCCGATAGAGTTCCCAAAGTAATTCTCTTCACTATTGAAAAGAATTAAGTTTATATGTTTTTGAGTTGTAGGAATATATGGATAAAAAATACCGAATTATTGGAATCCTAATTGTATTTGTTTTAGTTGGAGGCTATTTTGTTAGATATTACTCAGCACTTAATTTGAACGTAGATGATATTAATGATTGTCAAGTTGATGATGATTGCGCAACAGTTGAAGGCAGATATTGTTGTGGCTGTGGTGGGAATGCTATAAACAAAGATTATGTTAATCAATGGAATCGTGCAGGAAAACAAGAAACTTGTTTCGGTGTTTCGTGTGAAATGTGTCCCGGACGATTTATTGGTGTAGCCTGTGGTGAGAATAATAAATGCAGAAATGTGTATGATACTGAATTAATTGCATAGAATAATTAAGTTTATATCTTTCAAGTTTTAGTTAATAGATGGTTTCAACACTTGGTTGGTTCATTGGTATGTCTGCAGCTATCTTGAACACATCAAGTTTATTTCCCCAAATCATTAAAGGATATAGGACAAAACGTCTAAAAGATCTATCTTGGGGTTGGTTAGGTATTGCAGGGGTTGCTACAGCCTTATGGATTCTATATGGAGTGATTGTTTCAGATCCAGTTATACTGATTGCTAATATTATAACAGGTATATTATATGCTGTACTCGTATTTCAGAAGTATACATATTAACTACACTAACTTTTCTGAAAATCCTTTTCAAATGATTTGGTTTACTCAATATTAATTTTTATTCAGTCTCAACGATCATATATTGAGGGCGTGTTAAATACATAATCTTCAGAACACGTTGTGTCTAAATATTCCACTTGGATTTGTTCATTAGTTATCATTTGAACAATAATACTTCCTTCGCGTTTTTCATCAGATTCATCTGAGCCTTCGTAGCAGTAAATATTTCCATCAAGTGTAACATCCTTAAATGTTCGATTAACAAATCCAGAATCTTGCGGAGTAATGCGCCAATAACCTACATCTGTAATGATACCACCAATGGAAATGATTTGTTCCGAGGTTTCCATTGTATTATATGCAAATGCCAGTTGTCGATCATAACTTTCAGGTTTATCCCACGCAGCATCTCCTATGAACCAATTACCTTGGAGCGCTCCAGGTATATCTTGCATTGTTTCTCCACATTTTATATCACCATCGCTTTTGATCTTAGCATAAATTTGTTCTTTCATACTAGCTTCATAATAATCATAAGGACATACTTTGTGTAAAGAAGAAGGATTATCGCGACCATATCGTTCAGGATTAATGAAACCGGCAGTAGTTCTTTCATCAAAAAGTCCGAAATCGAAAATGCCTTGTATATGACCAACACCGCCAAGTTCTGTTCCAGCAGCTACTTCATATAATATATTTTTAGGGCAAGCATGATCTGGATTTCGAGACATATCTTCACATTCAACGTCTTCTATAACTGTTTTTAATTCATCTGAAAGTTCTTTAACATGACCGAAATAGCCTTTAACATCTTTACATAGTGCAAAAAGTATAGTGTATTCAGTTCTTCCTGACGCCATTTTGTCATCATTTGACTGAATTTGAGTTATGATTAAATTTCCCGGTGCAACAAGTGGTACAATTTCTTCAGAGATTCTATCATGATTAATTACAACATATGTATGTTCAATAGGTAATATATGTCCAGAGGGCGGATGTACTGTTCCCAGTGGAGCGATTTCTATTATCTCATCCAGTTCAGCCGGAGAGTGAGTAAATTGTTGTCCTGAGCATTCGGGTAAGTTTTCTGAAAGAGTATCACTTGGATTCTTAAGAGTTGTAAAGAAAATAAAAATCAAGAATAATAATATAGCAAGTATGATCCACAAGAATATTTTATTCATTGTATTTGTAAGCAGCCAACAAATATAAATTCTTTCTTCTGAAAATCCTTTTTAAGTATTAATCACTATTGGTGTAATACCCAAAATCTTAAAAGTTTATTCTTGTATAGTGAGTATGGTAAATGTATTACGTATGGATGATAAAGCAATTATTTTAATGGACGATGCGGATTTTCTTAAATCTGAGGGACATAAAGTTTTTCAAGCAATAAATGGTGAAGACGGATTAGAACAATTAAGTAAGCACGATGATGTTGATATTATATTTACTGATAATGATATGAGCAGTATGGGTGATATTGATGGTCACGAGTTCGCTGAAATAGTACGCACTAATCCAGAATATGCAAAGTATGCAAATATCCCTATAATTGGTATTGGTGGTTTTTCTGAAGAACAAAAAGAGCATCTTACTGAATGTAGATCTAAACCTTATCGTCAAGAGATATTATTAACGTATATCGAACAATACTGCGTCAAACCTGAATAACTTTCTTCTAAAATCCTTTTTAAATATCTTTACAGTATTGCAAAGAATACGAATTAATTTAAATTCTAAGTTGTAAAGTTAGAATGGCAGTCGATTTCAAAAAAGAAAGTTTTGATGGGCTAGTGAAAATAGCTTCTAATAAGACCTATGCTGATGGAGCAATTACTGAAGCAACGCGTAGATTGTATAATAACATTACAACATTAAACAAATCAATAAGACGGCTAGATACTAATACGACAAAATATTCAAATGCCCTAATATTTCTAACTGCAGCATTTGGTTTAGTAGCAGTCTTTCAGTTTTTAATAATGCTCTCCTCTTGAATACTACGTAGAACATGGATTAAGCGAACTATTTAGAGTATGATTCAAGGTAACTATTTTTCTTATAGATCTTAGATACCATCTAGACCTCCACCTAATCCACCCATAGAATCACCTTTCTTTTTGAAAGTATTCCAGAGTGTATCTAGACCTGTGATGAATGCACACAATCCAGCTAAGATACCGAGGTTTTCTGTACTCATCGGAGCCTCGACCCCGGGGTTAATCGCGAAAATATTGTTGAAAATAAGCATGGCTGAGATTACACCAATGATTGATGCTGAAATTAATATCCATTTAAAAATTTTACTTAACGGAATGCCACCGATTCCTGCGCCTGCGCCTCCACCTAGACCGCCTCCAAGACCTCCACCGAGACCTCCTCCAAGTCCGCCACCTAGACCTCCTCCGCCTAAGCCGCCTCCAAGTGGATCTGCCATATCTAATATATATGCTTCAAAATAAAAACATATTTATTTGCAATATTGCAAAGAAGCTATTAAAACTTTTAATCATTTATCAAAAGTTTTATTCCAATTTGGAGCTAGTTTGACTCACTTTTTGACCAAAAATAGATACATTCTTTTCAATATTGCAATTATATATAGAGTTAAAATTAACGAAACATTATTTGCAATATAGTAAACAATTCTGTAACATAATCATTCTTTTCAATATGGTAACTAATACCTAATCCTTTCAGTATTGCAAAGATATACTATTCTTTTCAATATTGCAAAGAGGCAAAATAATTTAGAACAAGTCTGATTTATGTAATTTTCATAAAATTTGAAGAAAATCGCTATACTGCGCTTAAATCACCAAAATCAGTAAAAATCAAAAATACACAAAACAGAAAAACGCATTACGGAGCGTCTAGTTTACCATCTAGCGTATCGAAATGTAGTTTTATTGCCTTAATAAACTTGCGTAAGCCGTTTTTTAAGTCCATAGGTTTTAATTCAAAAGAACCCTATTTTATACTTACTGTTGATTGATCTATAAATGCAAGGGTGCATATTGTTTTTTGATTATGTTTATAAATTAAAGAATATTCCTCATATTTATTTATTTTAGGAAATAGGGGAATTTGCTGTTCTTTGTATTTTATGTATGTAGAACCGATTTCTAGAGTTATGCCTGCATCAACTATTGCTTGATTTAATAGAGATAGTTTTGGTTGTTCTCCACCAACATTAGGTGTTTCTCCAATTAAATTATATTCCATGTTACTTGTTTTTTAGATAGTTTATAAAAATAGCGAATATAAAACTTTTTAAACATCATCACTTTTAGCTAAAATGGGTCTAAGTGATTTGATTATTCCGGAAAAAAGAAAAAAATTAACTAGACATATGCGTTTTTTGAATCGGCCGGGAAATCTTAATGAGTTAGTTTTAATTGCAGAGGCATTGGGCGTGACAATTGATGTTTCATATAAAACTGTTGAAACAAAATCAGGGTCCCGATTTGCAGATATGGATGAAAGACTTGTTGGTTATGTGGCACATATTAAATATAGTATAACTGTTGAGACACCAAAAACGTCGCGCGTTGTAACTTTTAAAGATAAAAACTCAGTACCTTTTGAAAAAGCATATACTGACAGGGAATTTTACTCGGGTTCGGAGCTTTCTGGGGGAAGAATTACTTTTCGTGAAAAACGAGCAGAAATTAGAGCCAAGGAACATGCTAGTAAGGTGGTTGAAACAGTTAGAGAATCTTACCCAAATACACAATTTGATTCCCGATCAATGGATGTTTTAATGAAACGCGAACGAAAAGCAGTTGATGATTGGAAACCACATTATTTTTATGTTTGACTTAGAAACTTTAATTAATAATCAACATCTTTAATCTTATGGCTAAAACTTCTATGAAGGATATACCTTTGCAAGAGATTACTTTACGTAAGTATGAGAATCCTGCGGGTTTAGAGAGAAAAGAATTAATACGAAAGTTCCTTTTATCAGTGGGTTTGCTCCAGCCAGGTGAATCTAGAGATGTAATTGTACATATTTTTGAATTATTTTTAGAAAATAGAGATAGGGGATTTGAACCATCTGAGATTTTGAAAGCATTGGGAGACATTCGGGGAGCATCCGCTCCAAATATTAGAAGACAAGTAAGAAGACTTAGAGATTTGAAATTAGTCGATAAAGTGCCAGATGGATACAAAATATGTGAATCAATTCCATCTGTTGTTGAGAATTTTATAGAACCTTTTGTAGTTAAGCAAAGTTTGGAAAGATTAAAAGAATATTCTAGATTGATTTAGAAGATAAATTCTTTTAACTAACCCTTAAGAAACTTATAATGAAATCATATATTATTCCATCTGGCTGGGAAAAAGAGATTATCTTAAAGAGCATTTACAAATCTGGCGCAGATAAAGTTTATTTGATAACTTCTGAGGCAGAAGATAGTAAACTTGAAAATATTAATGTTAAAACGCGAAATACTGCATATGAAATTAAAAAGGAACTTTCTAACTTAGCTGAAATTGAGTTAGTAACAACAAATTATGTGGATTTTTTTGGATCTTTTAAGAAAATTTCAAGTCTTATTCAAAAAGAAAAACGCATAGGTAATTCAGTATCGGTTAATATTGCAGGTGGTAATAAATTACTTGCTTCAGCATTACTTATGGCTGCTTTTTTACATAAGATACCTGTGCTTTATTCAGTTCCAGAAGAATATGATGAAGAATTACTTTTACCTGAAAGACCTTTACGAAAAGGACTAATGAAAGTTTTTGAAATCCCGGCATTACCTTTAAATTTTAATTTTACACGTAAGGAAAAAGAAATATTAAATTTGATTTGTAGTAAATGTACCATTGGCGTTAAAGATTATTTAGAAACATTTCCTTATACAAATGAAAATCGTGCTAGAGCAAGATTTAGTTATTATATTAATAAATTAAAAGAAGCAAGTTTAATTGAAGTTAAAGATACTAATGGTAAGCGTACAATTAGCTTAAGTGAAACAGGAAAAGTAGTATCTGGAGTAATAGAAAAAGATTCTATATGTTAGTAAATATCCTTTAGGCATAACGTTTTTCTTCGGATGTATTATATTAGTTTATTTGTATTTCTAAATTAAAATGAAAATTTCAGATCTTGAGAAAAGAGTAGCTAATTGCATGTCCAATGAAGACAAAAAAGATGCCGAATCTAGATTAAATATCGCAACAAGTGAACTCGGACCTATTGCATCGTATATAACGCACGATCCTGAGCTTAATCCCAATGCGCGTCCATACGGTACGCCTGAAGGTGAAGTAATGATTTATGGGCAGATGATTATCCAATTAGTTGCTTTAGCGCAAATACGCGGCATCCCTGTAGAGCAAGCCATAGAAGAAGGACTAAATAACTGGGAATTAGCTGATTGGCGTAAGGTTGAAGCACAAGTTTCTGAAAATCCTGATTTAATAAAAGGTAGCTGGAGTTCACCCGGTTATAACCGAGGTATTGCAGTTATTTATGACAGTCCAAGTTTTAGTGAAGATAAATTAAATGAAGATACGATTCTTGTTTCCAAAACTGCAAACGATACTGTTGGTATGTTAATCAAAAAGTATCATGTTGCGGGGTTAGTTACAAATCATGGTGGCGGGGGCGCACATGCTGCTAAGCACGCTCTTAGCGCAAACATACCGGCTGTAATGGGTACAGGAAATGCAACTGAAAAAATTGAAGAAGGATATATAATAACTGTAAATGGAAATAAACGAGAGGTAAATATTGATAAAAGAGTTTAGCAATAAAATGGCAGAATGGGAATATCAGCTTGATTGTGAAGTGTTTAAAATTTTAAATCAACATTAAAAAAGTTTAAAATACATTTCATAACGTTTTTAATTCTTGTTATATACAAAATGTATGTCAATTAAGTTTTTATCACAAGAACAAGCGAAAATCCTTTCTAACAAAACTGCACGTAAAATTCTTGAAATTCTTGATAAAAAGAAATCAACTTCTCAGCTAGCAAAAGAATTAGATTTACCTTTGACAACAGTGGATTATAATATTTCTCAACTTAAAAAAGCGGGTTTGATTAAATCAGGATATTACAAATGGTCAAAGCGTGGAAATAAGATGAAATTGTATGAACAAGCAGGTGAGATTTTAATTTTTGCGCCAGAAGATAAGCAAAAAGATATTCTTGATGCATTAAATAAATTTACAGCTCCTGCTGTTTTGTGTTTATCTGCAATTTCTGGTTTTATTGTTCAGAAGCTTTTGTATAGAAAACCTATTATGGCAATGTCACAAGTTTTTTCCGAAGAATCTTCAAGGAGTGATGCAGTTATGATGGGCAGTGAGAAAGTAGCAGCTTCGGTTATGGATACAGCAGTTAATACTGCTAGCATTTCGTCACAATCTGAACCACAACTTTGGTTTTGGTTTATGTTATCTGCTGGATTAGTAATGTTATTTCTTTATTTGTTCAAACTACGAAAAAATTCGTAGCTATCTGTAGTTTTATATAGGAATAATTTGTAAAATATTTAAAATGAAAATCGCAAAATTCTTTGGAATGCTTTTAGCGTTTCTAATGATTGCACCTGTTGTATTAGCTGATGGAATGATAATTGATCCAGATTGGGAATATCATCCAGAGGAGCGACAGGCAGCATATATTAATTATGAAGATGGTCTTCAGAAAATGATTCTTGCCATCGATGTTCCGGATAAAGATATTGCAGGATCATTTTGGCTTTTTCCAGTTCCTGCGTCACCAAATGAAGTGGTTATAGATGTTGTTGATAGCGTTCCAAATTTTTATGGTTATAATGTTGTAGATAGAGCGGAGTGGTCAGCAGATGAGATTATTCGAGATGTTCAAGCTACACAAGTATATCCTATTTTCTTTAATCCACATAGAGTTTATATGATGAGTTCAGTTTCAGATGTTTCTACCGGGTCGGTTAAAGCAATGGCGGAAAGTTTTGAAGGAGTTGAAGTTCACGAGCATATTGAAAAAGAAGGATTAGTTACTGAATTAGTTACTGCACGTAGTGGTGAAGCACTTTATAATTACATAAAACAAAGACGTAATTTAGAAACTGTTCAAACAATACCCGTACTTAATGAATATATTGGTGATGATTATACATTTGTTATTTCTTGGATATCTGAAGGAAATACCTATCGCGGAAGTAATAATGAATATAATGAAGATGAAATTTATCGATATAATGGGTATACTAATCGACATGTTGGTGTTCAAGTAATGTTCCCTACAGAAAAATTATTTTTCCCACTGCTTCCAACAAGTGTTTATGATTCAGAAACAATTCCCGCTACAATTTATGTAATGGATTTTGTTACACCTGAAATATATGATAGTATTAAATCTTTTACAACAATTGACTATTATATAGAAGATTATGC
>CAZGVA010000008.1:0-19278 GCA_964528765.1 Candidatus Woesearchaeota archaeon
TCAATTCCTTGTTTAATATTCTTACTTGACCCAACTACTATTGTAGGATAAGATTGATAAAAAGAATGTCCTGCACCCCATTTAGCGTGTTCTTTACCTTGACCTAAAATTGCTATTGCTTCTAATTCAACTTCTTGTCTTTCCAGTAACTCAACAATAGGCATTTCTGGGAATATTGGTTTTACACTTGGATCATTACTTTTAATATCCTTTGCACGTACCATGCAAGGTCCAGCAATTTTAATTACTAATTTAACTTGACACTTGGCACATCCTTCATTCTTGCATGTACATTTTTCTTTTAATCCATATGTCTTTAAATCAGTTTTAAGTGGAATTAAACCTAATCGGTGTGATAAAATTTCATCATATAAAGCTGATGAATTCTTTACGATATAAACATCTTCCATAGCTAGAACTGGTACTTCAAAAGTACAAGCTCTTCGTAAAGCGTTAACAAAAGAAGCAGTAGTATCACTAATAATAAATCTTGTTATATTTTTTGAATCAACTTGTTGTATTTTCATTTAATTTCTTCTCCCACGTCTGCCGCCTTTCTTACGACAACCACCGTGCGGTATTGGAGTAACGTCTTCAATACCTAAAAGTCTTATGCCTGCACGAGTTAATGCTCGAATTGCAGGTTGAGCACCTGGACCAGGATATTTTGAACCATTTTGTCCACCTTTTGCTCTAACTTTAACATAAACTTGATTTACGCCTTTTTCTTTTGATATTTCCGCTACTTTTTTAGCAGCCATTATAGCAGCAGTTGGACTAGATTCTAATCTATCTGCTCGAACCATTTGTCCACCAGATGATCTAGCAATTGTTTCTGCGCCAGTTAAATCAGTGATATGGATAATAGTATTATTATATGTTGCATAAATATTTACAATACCTTTGATATTTTTTGCCATTATGCCTTCTCCTCCTTTGTTGCCTTAACTGCAAGTTCTTTAACAACGTCTGCATCTGTTTTTTTCTTTTCAACAGGAGCTGTTTTTGGTTTTAATGTAACTACTTTCCGAATATCTGGAACAAATCCTTCTTTAAATTTGATTTTATCTGCAGATTTCACCATATGTGCTGGAGCAGTTATTACTTTATTATTTACAATAATTTTACCATGAAGAATAAATTGGCGTGCTTGTTTTATTGAATTAACTAATCCTAATTTATATACTTGAGATTGTAATCTTCGGTCAAGAACTGTTCTTAAATCTAATGCAAGAATATCATCGATTTTAGCTTCTTTGCCAAGAACACCTAAAGTATTTAATTTACTAACTAAAGCTTTTTCAGACTCTTGTCTTTGTTCTTCTTGTAAACTAACAATTTGTCTAGCTTGGTGTCTCCAACTTCGAAGTTTTGAGGACGATCTCCAAATTTCTCGTTTATTAGACAATCCATATTCTTTTTTTAGTTGAAGCTCTTCTTTAATTCGTTCTGCTTCCCATGGATGCCCTGGTTTCTTATATTGTTTTTTTGGTTTTTTTGGATCTCCCATTTAATTCACCTATTTTTTCCTTACAACACCGACAGTTTTACCTCTACGGCCTGTAGTTCTTGTCTTTTGTCCTCTAACTCTTACTTTTAAATTCTTATCGCCACGTGCGTGACGCGTACCTACGTAACATTTTATTCGTCTTAATCTACGTATATCAAATTTTTTAGTTAAATCTAAATCTGATGAAATAATGTGTCTATCTTCACCAGTATCGACGTCCTTACGTCTATTGAAAAGCCATTTAGGAATATCATATTTTGAAGGGTTTTTCATAACCTCTTCGATTTTATCTAAGTCTGTAGTTGGTACAAATCCAACTTGTTGTTTTGTGTCTAATTTAAGTACTTTAGCAATAGCATTTGCAAACATAAAACTTGCACCCGCTGCTAGCGACATAGCATGTAATAAAGGTGTTTCTCCCTTAACTTCTTTATCTGCAATACGTAAAATTGCCTTGAATTCTACTTTTGTTGGTTTTTCTTTTGTTTCCATGGATAATAATCTCTTAGCTCAAAGGATCTTCGCCAGAAAGTTATTGCGTCGGGCTCCCCATTAAGGTTTTGGGTCTTTTTGGTGTTGATTAGTGGTCAAATGTTATGTTTTTAAAGGTTACTATATTGTTTGTAATCTTCATATTTATCAAACCAAATAGCTACCCAATATTTATTAAATCCACTTTTTCTAAGTGCTTCTAATCTATGCGAACCATCTGCAATTGATAACTCATTATTTAAAAACCAAACAATCAACGGTGGGACATCCCAACCAGTTTTAATATCTTTTATCATACCATTAACGCGTTTATTCCAGATACTCAATTTCTCTCGATGCTTCATTTCTTTTTCTGGGCCACAGCGTCGATTTAATTTAGCTAGTTTAATCTCATTGAGGCCGATCCAATAACCTTTATTCTTCACAAAATTAGCAAAATTCTTGTTATTTGTTTCTAATAAAAATTTAATTGCCCATTTATCTATTTTCTTTTTTTCGGCAAATTCTTTTGCTTCGTTTAAAGTAAATTTCATTAGTTATTATAAGCGCCGGGGGCCGGATTCGAACCAGCATATCCGTAAGGAAACGGGCTTACTTAAAATCAGTTCCTTTGGGGTTGGAAGACCTTTTCCAAAGGGATTCTCTCAAGGCCCGCGCAGTACCAGATTGTGCCACCCCGGCATTCTTTTCGTATTTGTAACGATCGGAGTCGTCGCAGATATAACCTTCTGCTCCTCCTATCCTCATCCACGAAAAGGATTTTTGTGTACGCTATTCACAAAAGGACATTAGTTAATGTCTATAAATGAGGCTAATTCACTATTTATAAATTATTCGCCTGAATACAAACAATTAAAAATTAACAGATTTTGTAATCTTATGAGTAACACTTTTAATAGAAAAATGAGTTATTTAGTTACTGCAATAATTGAACCTGGTTGGAAAAAATCGATATTAAAGCAATCAATACCTGGTTACTCAACATTATCTGTAATAAAAAGTTATATTTTAAATGAAAAAATTGAAAGCTTACCTGAATCAATTGGTTTCGATGCACTTAAAATTTGGGCTGCTACAAGCACATTAATTATAACTTATGCAGCAATTGGTGGGCATCCAATTGAATTAATCGAAGGCTTAGCTGAAAAACTCTTATAATTTTGCAAGAAATATTCTAAATCCGCCACCTTTTTTTACAGTTTCACAATTTCCAAATTCTTCTTGAATTTTAGATTCATAACTACGCGCACCAAGTTTGGTCTTGCAAACAAAGTAAAATTTGCCTTTTGGTGTCAGATGGTCTTTTACTTGCTCAATCCAGCTAATAATTAGTTTTTTCCCAGCATGCGTTGGCGGATTTGTTGCAATTACCTCAAACTTTTTGCCAATTAATTTTGAAAAGCCATTTGATTGCAAAACTTTACAATTTTTGCAGCGATTTAGTTTAACATTTTTTGTACTTATATCAACAGCTCGCTCATTAATATCCACCATAATTACTTTATTAAAAAAATTTGACAAAGCAATACCAATTACACCACAACCACAACCTAAATCAAGTAAAGACTCTCCAGGTTTTTCAATAACGTTTATCATTAAATTAGTACCTTTATCGATTTTGCCAAAAGAAAAAACACCGCTTGCAGTCACAAACTTAAAATTCATGTCAAAGAAATGTCTATCTAGTTCTTTGGTCGTTAATTCTGATGTTGGCTTTTCTGAAAAATAATGTTCAACCATTATAACATCACCACATCAGTTCTAACTGCCATTCCATGCTTTTCTTTAATCATTTGTTTTGAATCCATTTCAGCAAAGCCTACTGAAGCTAGTCGATTTTTAGTTGTAAGACATATAACTAAATCTCCATTTTTAATATCATCTTCAACTTGAACTATTCCGGGTGAAAAAATCGGTGAGCCATTTTTTAGTCGGGGTAAAACTAAATCATCAACCCAAACTTTTGGTAAGAACGATACAGCGGACTCAATTGGAAGTATAAACTTTTGAATTAATTTTTCATCTTTAGTTTTTAGATATTCTAAATACATTTTATGTATATCATCTAGTTTAATTGAATTTTTCAGGACATATGGTCCTGCTTTTGTTCTAATTAATTTAGCCATGTGTGCACCCGTTCCAAGATGTTCACCAATATCATGACAAAGCTTACGAATATAGGTACCTGCTTGGCAACCAACAATAAATTCATATGTGTTTTTTTCTTTTTTTATGTATTTAATATAATATATTTCTCTAATACGTAATTGTCGTTTTACTGCAGAAATTTTGGGTGGCATTTGTTCGATTTTCCCAGTAAATTTCTTTAATGCAGATTTTACGTCTGACTCTGGAATATCTTTATGAACACGCATCCAACAGTAATATTCTTTTCCGGCATTTGTTAAAATACCTGATAACTTTCTGCTCTTTGCTAAAAAAATTGGTAAAACACCAGTAACTGCTGGATCTAACGTACCTGCATGACCTGCTTTCCAGATTTCAAGCATATTTTTGAGTTTTCTCGATGCAGCTTTTGAAAGCATTGGAGCAGGTTTATCCAAATTTACAATACCACATTTGAAAAGCTCTTCAGCGCTTCGAGATTTAAATTTAGTAATCTTAATTTTTTGCCTAACTAAAATCTTTGGCTTACGCTTCTCAAAAGGTAATTTTCCCATATAATAAAAATAAAATAAGAGATTAAGAAGTTTTTGGAACAAATAAAAACAGAAAAGCTTTTAAATGAACTACGTAGTAGTACTATATGGTCATTCAATACAAGATATTTAAAAATAAAAAACCAATACGTATAGACGATAAAACAACTTTAGGAAATCTTGTAAATGATCTAAAAATTGCTGCGGATATTTATAATACCGTAGGAATTTTACCAAATAATTATAAAGGTTCAACTCACCCAACACCTTCAGAAGGAATCCGAATTGAATCTAAAGAAACTCAAGATGGTGATCTTGAATTCAAATTAAGTAGCTTATATAATAGTGGTGATGAAATTTCTGCAGAAAGTACTATTAATATAATTTATAAACAAAATGGAGCTAAAATTAGCGGATCTGAGGAACACGTAACTAAAGATACACTTGTATTAGAATATCTTGGAAGATTATCTCAACTATTACTACTTAGAGTTTCTGACGGAGAACCTTTAAGTTTTCGTCATAGAAACGATCCAATTAGACAAAAATTAGTTGAACAAATTGCTAATAATATGTTTGTGGACCAGATTACTAATGAAAACATTGCAGATCAAATCAAAGTGTATGCTAGAAAAGCAAGTATTAGATATATTACAGATAAAGAATTTACTGAAATTTCTAAATTAGTTGGGCTTTATGAAAAACAAGCAAATGAAGCACGTGAAAGAATAGAAACACATCTCGCTGAACAAAACGAAATACAAAGATTACGAGAACGCAAAAGAATTAGCGAAAAACCAAGACAAAAACTTAGACAAATGGAAATATCTGACGAAGAAACATCAGACGACAAAGAATTATTATTTAATTAATTATATTTATTATGGCTGAAGAAAAACTATGCTTAACCTGTAACGATGCGAAAATTCCAATTCATCGTGCTAACTGTAATAACTGTGTTCAAAAATACAGAGACGGCGAATTAAGGCCCTAGAAAAATTAATTTTCTTTTCTTGCAATATTGACAATAATTCAGGAAACTATTATATATTAAAACGTACTCATATAATTAACACTATAATAGGTGATATGATGGGACAATTTGATAAAAAAAATTATAAGATACTTAAAGGAGAAATAATATCGCAAAACAATCTCGATAAAGCAGTTACAACTCGATTTAATAAATTGCTTAAAGAATGTCAGACAATTAAAGCCATTACAGATACTGACGAACATAAAATCATGAATTTGGTTGCTAAAATAGAAATGTTAATGAAAGACTTAGCAAAAGATGGTCAAATGGCTGTAACCATTATGGCAGAATTCGAACATGCAGAAACACAAGGAAGAAGTGCAATGTTTCAGGCAATGAAAACATATGAACCACAATTAATGCAATTAGAAAAACGAATGGTTATGGATGACAAAGAAATTCTGAACTATCTAAACATACTGGATGAACTAATTGTCAAAGCAGAAGGCGAAGTCAAGAAACACGAGGAAATGCTCGCTTACTTAAAACAACTAACTGATCAATTTAAAGCAAAAGAAGTTCAAGAAAGTACGTTGTTAATAAGAAGTTTCCAAGCAGATTGGCATGGCCCAGCTGGTCCAGCTACCGCAAAACGGCGAAAAATAGTTTCTCGAAATGCAACTTATCGAAGAAGAGCACGAAGATAAATTTTTTAATTTTATTTTTTATTTTAATACGCTAGATTTAATCATCAATTATTTAAATATCTAATACAATATAATTTATGAAGTCTAATTCAGAAAAATATATGCTATTAGGTGTACTCATTTTACTTGTAGCTTCTTTTGCTTTTGGGCAAATTAATGGAGGCAACATAACTGGATTTGTTTCTGGCGAAGCTTGGGATTTTGAGAATTCAAATACTGCTAGCGACTACATGGATGTTATTTGGTATTCGGTTGGTCCAGGTGTTATGGATTTTATTGTAGCTTTTGGAATTATTTTTGCAACAATGCAAATGGGTTTGGGAATGGCTTTCAGTAAAGCGGGTAGCGCTCTTGGTGGCGAACAAAGTAAAAATCCAATGACGATTTTCGCAGTTTTTGGTGGAATTGCTGGAGCTTGGTATATTAATTCAAACAATATTCCATTTGCATCATTTATTGGAGAATATGGTATAATTATTGCAGTACTTATTCTTGCACTAATGATCGGTAAAATTATTTTAGCAATCAAAAGTCATGATGAAAAAAACATTGGCATCACATTAATTGCTGCAGGCTCAGCTTTTCTCTTAATGGGCATATCTTTGATTTATGTATTAGATACAGGTGCAGCTTGGGGATTCTTAATCGCAGCTGCCGGACTTGGTGCAATTATTTTCGGTTTAGTTATGAAACTTAAGAAACCATATGATCCGAATAAACCTCGATATAATTCTCCAAATCCATCGAATCCACCGATAACTCCGCAACCAACACCTGCGTTACCTTCTGAAATTCATCCAGAATTTCCAGGTGAACCTATTCCACCAACAAATTCGCAAGAACCTCATCCAGAATTTCCTGGCGAACATATTCCGCCAAACAATATACCGGGCACTAATCAACCAACCCCACAATTAGAACGAGCATTAAAATTAACTTTGGAAGAATTACTTACATTACACATGAGAATAAAAAATGTATCGATTGATTATACCGAATTTATAAAATTATTAGAAAAATTCAACACAAAACGAAAATTATTTTATGGTCGCCCGCAGATATTACAATTTGAAGAAATTATTGATAAAAATTTTAAACTTAAACAGAAAAATTTTGAAGAAATAAAATTAGAATTTGAAAAAGCTGAAAGAGATATTAAAATATTCAGAAAAGCTGGAGGAAAAATCGATCAGGAATTAATAAAACACTATGAAATATGTAAAAAAGACTTTACTGAATTATATGAATTATATAAAATAATATACAAAGAAATGGAAGGAGCACATTTAATTACTCCTTAGATTTAATCTTACTAGCAACTTTTTCTTTTAGTGTTTTCTTAGGTGCTTCTTTTTTCGCAGATGTTTTTTTTGTTTTGACTTTAACGTCTTCGACCTTAAAACCTAAATCTAAAAGCGCTTTAGCTACTTCAGCATGAGTTGCACCTTTTTTGATCTTTGCAATCTTTGGTAATAACTCTAAATGTTTAATATTACATTTTCTACGTCGAGTATTACCTTCAATAGTTACAAAATTACTATCAATAACATCAACAATAAGACATTCTTTACCTGCATCTCTACCTGCAAGTTTTACACATAATCTTCCTACACTAATAACTGTCATTTTGCCTCCTCTTTCCAAATATTTACGAGTACATGTCTTAAACGTGCCATTCTATCTTTAACTGGTCTTGATCTTGTGTAAGATCTATCTGAACAATTACCACAAGGTTTGCTTTCTTTTCTATCGACATATGCTCTTGCTCTAAAATAGACTACATTTGGAACAGCTCTAGCTTCCTCTAAATTAGTACTTGTTGACGTAAGACGCTGTCTTAAGTTTGGATTAGATGCTAAACCTATTTTTAAAGCATCAAACTCTTTGTGAGATATTTCCTGGTGTGTATCCCAATTAATTCCAACATCATTACCGTAAAAGTCAGATCCCATTATACATAACTCCGTAAAGATATAGGAACATCTTCAGATGTGATTATTTGTCCTTTAATCTGAGCTCTATAGCTCATAACAGTTCTAGTGCAGTTACTGCATAATTGGCCACCAAAGGGTCTAGTTGGTCGTCTTTCAGTTTTTTTCATTTTTCGAATCTTAACAACATTACCTCTTGGGGTGCCGTGAAGAATTCCATGACAAACAGCACATTCGTGCTTACTCGTCTTTTTTGGTTTTTTGTGCATCACGGTCCTGTTGCCAGGTGTCCGTCTTTTAATTATTGGCATTTTAGCTCCATTCCTAAAAAAGGATATATTATGGCTAATAAAATTGATTTATAAGCTTTCCGCAGAGAACGATTAGACGGCAAAATATTTGATGTAAAAGTCTTTGGTTTATTAAAAATTCTCTATGCAACTTTCATTAATTTACGGAATAAGGAAGTTGTAATCATTGAAAATATAATATACGTACCAATCCATCCTAAAGTATGAGGCCATATTGGGAGCGTAAATATAATCGTGCCATCAAATTGGCCACGTAGCCAACCGAAAATCAAAAAGAAAGGTACAATTGTGATAATCATTGGTTTTAAGCTTTGACGCATATACTTCATATTAACTTCCATAGATTTTTTAGATAGTTCATTCATTTTTATCGGATCTTTACGCGTTTCTTTCATCAAACGTTGATATTTCTTTAACTCTTTTTTTAGCTCACGCATAAGTACTTGGTCTGTCATAAATTTATAAACAAAAGTTACAAATAATGAAAGAATTATAGATATAATAAAAAGGAATTTAATAGGTTCTAAACCATAAACTACGGGTATAACTGGTGTATCTACAACAAAAGTTGCGTACAACATGCCAAAAACAGCAACAATCGCTAGAATAAGTTGATTTTTGCGTGAACCTTTCTTCATTTTTTGCAAATTTTTATCAACTTTGGTATCTTTTAATCTGGATTCAAGAAAAGTTACTTTATCTTTATCTTCTGATATTTTCTCTTTGATTTTTGCGATTTCCTCTTTAACATCAGACTCTCCAGATGATTCTACATTTTCATGTTTAGTTTTTTCTTCAACCATTTATTAACCTCTATTTAACCAAAATATGCTGGCGTTGTTATTGTTTTTTCTTTAATTCTTTTCCTTTTTAACTTTTTCTCATGTTTAACCATTGCTTTTGGTTTTTCTATTTTGCCAAACTCTTTTTCAAATTTTTTAGTTATATTTGTCAATAATTCAGCTAATTTTTTAGCGTGCAATGGATCCATAAGTATAACATTATGTCGCAAAACAACAATTGGGTCATTGCCTGCTCGTGGATCAATACGTGGTGTTAAATTTTTAAAATCGATAACAACTTGCGTTGGGCTAAAATTAACACTTGTTTCATGAGCAAAAAAATCGATACCATCATCAACATTTAATGAAATTTTCTTTTCTGCTGCCATGAAAGTCTAAAATAATAAAAGCTTATATAGTTTTTGAGTAGAACGAAAAACTATCCTTGCTAATCGCTGATTAGTATTATATACGTTTCGAGAAGAATGAGAAATTTATATTTGCTAATATCTGATTAATCTGCAAAAAAACAAATAATATTAATTAATCGCTATTTTCTGGGTTCATGAACTTTCGCAGAGCTGGGTGCATATCATAAGCGTGTTGCTTTGCAATGTCCTCATATAGTTTATAGATAATCATAACTGTCAATAATATACCCGTTCCTCTACTAAGTGCTCCTGATAGGTCTGCAAATGCTGCTAAGAAACCAACAGTAGCTCCACCCATTATAGTTAAAGCTGGAATATATCGATTTAATATAGATTCTAATACTCTTGGGTCTCTTCTAAATCCAGGTATTTGCAACCCTGAAGAAAGAATTTGTCTTGCTTGAGCATCTGCACCCATATTTGAAGTCTTTACCCACATCATTGAGAAAAATACTGCGCCGATAACCATAATTGCAATATAAACAATTGATTGAAGTATTACTTCGCCAGATGTAGTACCTACAACTAATGAATTAATAATATTTGGTGAATTAACCCATTTAACTAAACCTGTTGCTGGTGAATTACCTACAAACGTTCCTAAGATTGGATGTCCCCAATTTTGTAAAAGTTTAGCCCATAATTGAATATTTGCTAATAATGCTGCAATTAAAATAACTGGAATATTCGATGTATAAATAAATTTAAGTGGCCATCGCATATTATACCCACGAACTCTACCAAAAGATAATGGAATTTCAACTTTCATTGCTTGCCCATATACTGCCATCATAAATACTACAATTGTAGCAATTACGGCAATTATGGCAACTAATGCTCCTGTCGGGTCTCCAGTTTGTAGAGCATGGAATAAAAATGGAATTCTACCAATAGGTACTCCTGGATTTGTAGGTGAACTTAAAGGAGAGAAAGCCGTAATAAATATTTGACGAGATACTCCTGCTGCAATAAATAATCCAATTCCTGAACCAAAACCCCATTTTTGTGTAACTTCATCCATAAATACAATAAGGTAACCGCCCACAAACAATTGAATTGTCAATGCTATTTGCATTGTAAAATATGCAGAAGTTCCAATAATTGTTGGATCTGGTGCAAGTCCTCCCATAAATACATAAATAAATGATTCAATTAATATGAAAAGTAAAGTAACAACTCTCTGCATTGCTTGGAAATCTGCTCTACCTTCTGATTTAGTTAAATCAATATTTAATATTCCTGATCCGGCTAATAATTGTAATATAATACTTGCAGTTACAATTGGTCCAATACCTAATGAAATAAGCGACCCAAAACTTGCTCCAAGTATGGTAGAAAGTGCTTCGAATTGGTCTAATGAATTCTGACCTAATCCATAAAGTGGAATATGTAATAAAATATAATAAAGAACCAAAGTTATACCTGTCCATTTTAGTTTCTCATTGAAACCAAGCTTTTTCTTTAATGGACGCGCAACTTCTGGCAAATAACTGGAAATTAGTCTCCAATTGACCATTGAATATTATTTGTTGAAAATATTAATATTTTCAACGTCGTAATCAGTTTAAACTGAAAGCATTATTCTTCTTTTAATCCAAGCTGTTCTCTAGCTTTTTTTGAAAATTTGGCAACAGTAATCTTTAATTTTTTGCTGACTTCGCCACCACTTAATAATTTATCATAACCCATTTCAGTTAAATTAATTATATATGTATCTTTTTCTTTCTTTGCTTTACCTTGTTTAACCCAAGATTCCAGTCTTTCATAAACTGTAGCTAAATTAATTGCTTTGTCAACTTTTCCTTTTTGAGTCTCAGACATTCCACTTTTTCCATAAGGTTTAATTCCTTTAGCCAAATAACGTGATTTTCTTGCTCCACCGCGCTTACCAATATTAGATTCACCATGACCGCCTCGATGACCTACACCTCTATGTTTTTTTCCAGCACCCCAGCCATGAGTTCTACTACCTTGCTGTTTTTTATGTTTTTTTGGTTTACGATTTAACATTTTAAATTACATCATTCTCCTTAGTAATTTATTAATATCTGCGCCACGATAGCCTAAAGCACCGTGCATTGAAAATGGTTTTTTAATTCCGCCTCGTTCAAATCCACCAATCGGTGGGTGAAGCTTAAAAAATTGTTTGAGTCCAGAAACATCTTTAACCTTAATTTCATGAGCCATCAATTTTTTAGTAAACGTATCAAAAGTAAGTTTATTATTTTTTAAGAAATCTTCTGTAAGAATTTTATCACCAACAATTTTACCTCGTTTTTGTAATAAAGTTTTAACAGTAGTTTCATCAACTTCTCCAAAAGTACAATAGTCTTTAACTTTATTTAGCATACCACTATAATTTGAAGTTAAAGGCACTACAACACAACGATGTTTTTTATGTAATCGTAATAATTTCATGGTGCTTTCAATATCTCTAGTTACACCAATACTGCCTCGTATCCGCACAACAGCCACTAATTTTTGTACTGCTTTCGCTGTAGATTCTTTCTTAGGTTTTGCTGTTTTTGTTTTTGTTTTTGTTTCTACCATTTTAATTTATTGAACCATATTTTACATTACAAGCAACAACACGTTGGCATGTTCCTCGTTTCAATGCTTTCATACATGCAGATACCATATTAAGTTTTTGCCGGCTTTGTCCACGAGTTTTACACCATACATCCGTTATACCTGCTAATTTGAATATTTTTTTAAGTTCATCATCAATAACTAAACCAGTTCCTTTAGGTGCTGGCATAAATTTAATTTCAACACTAGTTTCTTTACCTTTGACTTTAAATGGTATTGAATGATGTTCTCCACAAGTACATTGCCATGAACCGCATCCTCTTGAAATTTGTATAAGATTTAATTTAGCATTCGTAACTGCTTTAGATCTTGCAGGCATTGTTTCTCTAGCTCGACCAATACCAACACCAACATAACCATCTCGATTACCTACAACAGCCATAACTGTAAAAATTGGTTTATTACCTTCTCGCGTTTTCTTTTGTGTTTGTCTAAAAATTCTACGCTTTCCTCCACCAAATTTACCTTTAGCTTGGCCAATTAATATAAAATCAGATACTAAATTAGGTAAAAGCTTATCTACAATTTCAGATTCTAAAATTCGTTGATTTGATTCAATAACGATATTTATATCATTAACTTCACCAGACTTTACTTTACGACCCAATTCTGTTTTTGGCTTCCACCTTTCTAATATTTGCATTTTTTCTTCTGCTGTTGCCTCGGGTCTTTTTCTTCGATTTTGACGACGTTTTCTATCAACCATTTTTAAGCTCCTATCTTCTTTTTAATCGCTGTAATTTCTTTTAATAAATCCTTTGATTTGGTATGTTTTCCTGCGATTCGATCTTCGCTAGGAAAAATACTTGGATTATGAGGTATTTCTAAACCAGTATCAACAACTCCTTTTAAAACTGCATAAATTACTGATCCTTTTGTTGAAGAATAATTTCCTGCATCAACTATAACTTCATTTAATTTAGCTTTCTTAGCAGCAATACCGGCCATTAAACCTGTCAAATACGCTGCCGAAATATTTCTTGTGTTATGTTTCCATCCAAGTTTAACTAAATCTTTTGAGTTTACAGACAATTTAATCATATCTCCTTTATCCGTATAATTAACAATTTGGCAAATAATATATTTATTTGTTTTTCGTATAACTAGGCGAGTTTTTCCAGATTTTAATAATTTTAATCGAAGTCCATAATCTGTTTTACCTTCGCGTCTTCTTCTCATTTTAACTGTATATCTTGGTCCTGTTGCCATTTTATTTTCTCAACATATTATTTTTTTCAACATAAAGTAACAAGTGCTTTTTACTTCTGAAAAAACCACCTTTTGCAAGTAAATATAACCTTCGGTAATTCTTGCTATCTATTTTATCTTGTTCTTTGAACTCTTTAATAGTCTTTCGTTGTAGCCTTATTTTATTCATCCAAAGTAATTTTTTTGGAGTTCTTGCTTTCTGAGCTCCCTTTCTTCTTCCCTGACCTTTTCTTCGTCCTTTTTTACGTTGAATCTGAAGTTTTCTTGCTCTATGCCGCGATACACCTTTTTCATGAACAATTTCAATCTTACCTTCTGAAATCAATGCACCAACATCTGCTTTAGTGATTGCAACTTTAATATCTTCTGCAGCTGCAGGATTTACTTTAATTCTTTTTTTACCAACTTTTGCTATTTTAGCTGCAAGTCTTTTTTGTAAATCTAGTTTCATTTATCCTCCTTTTTAGCTACAGGTTTTTTTTCTTCTTTAACTACCAAATTATCTTTATTTTTCGCAGGTGATGTTTTGTTTTCTTTTTCCTTAACTTCTGGTTTTTTTTCTTCTTTATCGGTTGCGATTTTTTCTAATTTAACTGTTTCTGTTTTTTCTGCTTTAACTTTAGGTTTCTTTTCTTCAACTTTTTCTGCCTTAGTTTCAGCCACTTTCTCTTCTTTCTTATTTTCAGTTAATATTTTTGATTCTAATTTAGATTGTTTTTTAGTATCTTTATCTGCTTTCTTCTTTTTATCAGCTAATTCTTTTGCTTTTTTACTCATTTTTGCTTTTTTCTTTTCTTCTTCGTCTTTCTTAGCTTTTCTTTCTTTCTTAGCAATCCGCGCAGTCTTTTTATGAGTTAACTTAGTTTGTAACTCGGCAATTCGCTTATCAATAAATTTAAAATTAGTAACGTTAATATTAAGTTTTTTAGCTTCATTTAAAACCAATAATCTTGTCTGTTTGCTAACTTTTCGTAAAATTACAACTTCTCCAGATTTTACATTTTTTAAATCATTTGGTGATGAAACAAAAACTTGTTTTGAACCATCTTTAGTCAATCCTCTAACAGATTCAGGCATTTTAAATCCAACTGAAACCATGGTAGGTTTTCCACGTCTACGTAAACGTAATTTAGAATGTACTCCTTTTGGTTTTCTCCAACTTTGAGAAAGCCTCTTATATCGATGAGCTTCTTGTCTCACAAAAGTACGTTTTTTACTTTTAACGTTCTGCTTATGTTGAAGAGTTTTAAGTTCTACCATATTAAATTGCCTTACCTGCTTTACTTGTTATAAATATACCGTCTTGAAAAATTCTACGGTCTTTATTTCTTAGTCTTGTTGATTGTTCAAGTCTTGAAGCTAAAGTTCCTGCAGATTCTTTGTCTGGTGATGAAACAGTTATATCTGCACCATCAATTTTAAATTTAGCACCTTTGACCATTTTAACTCTCTTTGGCTTTTTCTCACCTAAAAAGTTTTGAACTTGAATTTCATTACCTGATTGTTTTACAGTCATTGGAAAATGCACTGAACAAACTTTAAGTTTGTAAACAAAGGGTTCATGTACACCTTTAATCATATTATTAATATGTGACTGAAATGTGCCGAGCATTGCTCTTGATCTAGCTGTTTCAGTAAAACTTGAAATTTCTACAGTATTATCTTTTAATTCAACTTTGACCATACGTGTTGGAAATACTCGAGTCAATGTAATATCGCCTTTTTTGATATTAATAATATTACCTTCAATAGCGCAAGTTACATCGTCCGGAATTTCTAAGATTTGTTTCATTAATATATATATGCTAAAAGCACGCCTCCAATTTTTTGCTGTTTTGCATCTAAGTGAGTCATAACACCTTTTGAGGTACTTAATATAATTCTACCAAACTCTTTAGCAGGAAGATATCTTTTCTCGAATTTCTCTAAATCATCAACCGTTACGGAAAATCGTGGTTTAATAACACCTAATTTATTGATTTGTCTAGCTAATTTAATTAGAATAGTACTTCCGCGTAAATCTTTTCTTACTTTAAATTCTGAAATATATTTCTCTTTTTTTAATATTTCAAGAACAGTAACAATCATTTTAGAAGCAGGGCTAACTAAAACTTCTTGTTTTCCTACATGTTCTGCATTATTTACTGCAGACAAAACTTTTGCTAAATTATCTGTACATACCATTTTAACTTAATTTTTTGAACCCAATTGCCCGGGCAACCTCCCTAAAGCATCTTCTACATATATTCAATCCATATTTACTAATATGTCCTCTTGTTGTTCCACATATTGTGCAACGAGTTAAAGCTTGACCAAATTTACGTTTCTTTGGAGAATTATTTCTAAGGAATCGTTTACGTTTGGTTTTACCCACAATAACTTTCTTAATGCCTATTCTCTTCATTTAGCTTCAACTCCAAATTTTTCTTTAGCAAATTTAATTGCATCTTCTTTTGTGATAGTATGATTACGATGAATCTGTTTTCTTAATAATCTTCGCATCTTAATTCTATATCCTGCCCTCTTAAGTGTAACGTTTGCTTCTAATCCAATGATACCTATTTTTGGATCATATTTTACACCTTCAATATCAATATACTCAGGTATCCCGAAAGAAAATCCATTTTCAGTAAAACTTTTTAATTTAAGTTTATTATCTCGTGCAGCAAGTAAACGCGTTAATAACTCTTGTGCAAATTTACCACGTAAAGTAACTTTTGAGCCAATAGGTAAGCCAGGTCTCAACTTCCAAGCAGCAAGACGTTTTTTAGCGGTAGTCTCTACTACCTTTCTTCCAGAAATTGCAGTTAAAAGAGATACTGCTTTTTTTACTCTTTCTGTCTCTCCCTTTGTACCAATATTAAGTACAATTTTATCTACTTTAATTTCTCTCATTTGATTTTCTGATTTCATTCTAATTTAATTGCAGGCTTAGCCTCTCCAATAACCATAATATTTTCAACTGAACTTTCTAATTCAGTTTTTCCATCAATAACTTGAACAATTTTGTGTTTTTTAAGCGTTCCATATTCTCGAACACTCTTATATTTAGCTAAAATTCCACGATGTTTTCCACCAACTAAATAAACACTGGCACCTGATTTCAAAACAAGTTTGCTTTTAATTGTATTTGTTTTTGTATCAAAAATAATAACTTCATTTGTTTTGTAATCGTCTTTCTTAACAATAATATTCCAACCATTATTAAAATTCAATTGAACTTTGCCTTTTGAAATAACTTTCTTGTTTTTGATTCGAAGTAACATAATATTTGATTCAGATTCAGGTATTTTAATAAATGCAAAAGTTCCTTGCTTTTTCAGTATAACTCTATAATATGTTTTAATTTTTGGTAAAGACACCACATCTAAAAGACCTACAGCAAATTTAATATCTTTTACTTTTCGGTTATTTACTAAAACTTGATCTGTAGATAATAAATATTTAACATTTTTAGAATTTGAGGCTAATTTTAATATATCTCTCAAAATAACAACCAATGGTATTGAATTTTTAAGACTATGCGATCCAGGTGAGGTTTTAGCAATCCATTTACTAGCTTTTCTACTAATTGGCCACTTTCTTGGCGCGGCTAATCTTGAAAGATGTTGTTTTTTACTCATTTTTTATTTACCTTCTTTTTTATTGTTCTCTCTAAAGCTTGTTTTCTAAGCTTATCATCTAATTTTAATGTTAAAATAATAACATTAGATGCATTAATTGGATAGTATGATGTTCGACCTTCACTCTTTTTATGCTCTGCGCCTTTAATATTAACAATTAATTTTTTCAAATTAACTTTTTCAATTTCACCGATTGTACCTTTATACTGACCTCGAAGAATTTTTACTCGGTCTCCTTTTCTTAATGGATAACTTCTTCGATTATACTTACTTCTTAATTCTGCACTAAGATGTGCTGAAACCAGTTTTCTTCGGATGTGCAATGGTGCATTATATTTAAATTTTCTTTGCTTTCTAGGTTGCTTACTTCTTAACCATGATAAACTAAATTTTGATTTCATTATAATACAATACTCGCGATTTTAGCTAACTGTGACCAGCGAATAGCAACCTCCTTAGCAATTGGTCCTTTAATAACTGTTCCTTTTGGCATTCCTAATTTAACATCTCTTAATACAACACCTGCGTTATCTTCGAACTTGACGGTTGTTCCGTCCACTCTCTTATAACCTTGTTTTTGACGAACAATAACTACGGGCACAACTTTATGTCGCATATCGGGTTTTCCTGCGATTACATTACATGTACATAAGTCGGCAATTGCTGCAGTTTGCTTTTTTCGAGTTCTAGTTTTATAAGATTTGACTGTAATGATTTTAGCAATTCTTGCTCCAGAATTATCAACTATATTGATTCTTGCTCCTTGTGGTAAACCTCTACTTACTCTTGCTTTAATTGCTTTCATTTAATAATACCTCTATAACAACAAAGTTCTTTGTTTTTGAAATTGGGCGACATTCGGCAATTCTTACTGTATCACCAACTTTTGCTTTAATACATTGTGGATTATGTGCTTTTACGCGTGATCTTCTTTTTTCAAATCGCTCGTATTTGGATAAATAATATCTTCTTGGCCATTCAACAGTAATTGTACTTGACATTTTTGCGCGAATTACTTTACCTTCAAAAATACGTCCACGAGTTTTATTATTACTATGAATATGACAATTTTTATCAGTACAAATAACTGTTGAGTTCTTAGCTTGAGCAGTAATTTTTTTCGCAGGTGCAGCTTTCGCTGATTTGACTGTTTTCTTTACCTCTACTTTTCTTGTTGGTTTTTTAGTTGTTACCATTTTTGTTTTTTATTCTATCCCATGGACGGCCGACTAAATCGGCGCCATTGATGAGTATATTTTCGTTATCCAAAACAACTTCGATTCCCACGCATTTTTTGAATACGCGTTTATCTTTTTTGTTTTGCTCAATAACGAGGGTGTGTGTGGTTTCGTCAACGATTTTTCCCTCAATGTGCAAATTTGCAGGGTTTCGTGATTGGACAACACGTGCACGCAAACCAATTACTTCGTGCCTCGTTATATTCGTTTTGTTTCGCATGAGTTTAATGGACTTCAATACTTTCTTCAGCAAATCCGGCTTTTATTAGCACGTTTTTTGCTGCAACCTTTTGGTTTCCTTGAAGTTCAATCGTATTTCCTTTAATTGTACCGCCGCAAGCCAATCGTGATTTAAGTTGTTTGGCTAACGTTTTAAGGTCAACTGCTTTTTTATCAATACCTTCAACGATGGTCATGATTTTACCATACCGCCGTTTGATGGTTGATATTTTAACGATTTGATTCTCGCGTGCAAGTGTTGAACACATGCAAAGGTCTGAATGCAGTCCGCAAACTGAGCAAATATCTCCACTCATTGTTTTTCGGAATTTCCTCCTATTTTTTTGACTGTAATCATTCGAGCAATTGATCTTCTGTATGCCCGTATACGCCCAGGGTTTTCTGGTGTTGACCCGGAACTTTTTTGTGCTCTAAGTTTCATTAGTTCTTTTTTAAGTTCTAACAGTTTTCCATTGAAATCTTTATCACTTAGTTTTTGAATATCTTTAGTACGTATTATTGCCATTATTTTTTATCTCCTTCTTTTTTGACAGGTTCTGTTTTAGTTGCTGGCTCTTTGGTTGGTTCTTCTTTTTTGAC
>CAZGVA010000008.1:19378-28654 GCA_964528765.1 Candidatus Woesearchaeota archaeon
TTTTGACAGGTTCTGTTTTAGTTGCTGGCTCTTTGGTTGGTTCTTCTTTTTTGACCGGTTCTTTTTTAGTTGATTCTTCAGTTTTAGTTTCAGTTTTTTCTTCGCTTTCTTTAACTTCCGCTACCTTAACTACTGGATCAACAATTTTTATGTGATCTGGAATAAGCGTACCTGGCAACATTATTTGAACAATAATACCGACTGCTCCGCTTCGTAAATTTGCTCGTTCAATTGCTTTATCAATTTTACTAACGGCAATATCTCCGCATTTCTTTAAATATCCTGCATAAAATCTCCAAGTTTTTGAACGTTGACTAGGTATTCCTCTGCCCGATATAACTATTTCTGCACCCATAGCACCATCTTTCATAATATTACTTAATGAACGATATCCCATTGATTTAAATCGCTGTGGTCCAAATCGTTCCATTTCATCAGCAATTCGTCTTGCTACAACAGCTGCAACAAGATTTGGTTTTAATATTTCTCTAACTTCAATTTGTGGATTTTCAAGAGCATATTTTGATTTTAATTCGGTAGTTAATTTTTTGATTGTAGTTCCACCTCGACCAATAACAAGACCTGGTCGCATAGTATCAACAATTATTTTCTCACCAAGAGGAGTTTTTTCTACAGTAATTTTTCCGCAAGCAGCACCTTTACCAACAACCTTTGAAATTTGATTACTTATATTCAAATTCTTAAGTTTATTTTTGATAAATTCTCGCTCAATCATTTTTAATCTTCTCCTTACTAGGTTTACTTTCTTGCGCAACTAATTCAAAGTGACTTACTTTTCGGCGTCTTCTTCTGAGTCTACCATAATGCCACATCTTTGGTCCAGATTGTGTTGCTGCATGAATGATTATTAATTTTTCTGCATCTAATCCCTTATCTTTCGCATTTGCTTTTAATAATTCTAATAATTTAATTAGTTCTTCACTAACTTTTTTAGGGAAACGACCTACAGACATACCTTGACCTTTTCTATGCGGAACATCTTTTTTGTATTTTAGGAAAGGTATTGGCCTTTTAGCAGCTGCAACTTCTTTTAGTAAAGTAATTGCTTTATTAACATTATATCCTTTTATGAATCGAGCTACTTCTGTTGTGGTTTTTAATGAAATTGGTAAAAATTTACCAAGGATTCTAACCATGGTTTTACTATCATATGTTGTAAAGCTATATTTATTAACCATTTTATTTTACACTTGCGTGTTTTGTACCTCGTGTTGCACCTACACCTGGTGCTTTATGTGTAACTTCTTTACGAGTTTTTATGAACTCACCTAAGTATCTTCCCAACATTTCAACAGTTACAGTAACTGGCTCAAATTTTTGACCAGAATAAACTTGGAACATGTGCCCAACCATTTCAGGTAATATGACCATGTCTCTGCAATGTGTTTTTATTGGTTTATCGCCTTTGGCAGATTTAGCTTTAGCAAGTAATTTCTTTTGGGGTTCACTTAAACCTCTTTTCAAGCTTCTTCTTGCGCGAGTACCAAAATATTCTGCTAACTCCGTATATCCTTTTTCCTGAAGTTCTTCTAAATTTTTTCCTCGATATAATAGTTCTTTTGCCATGTTACTTTTATCTCTTAGTACGTCCCATTCTTCTAGGACTTAATGATCCAGATTTTCGACCTGCTGGAGCACCTCGCTTAATAGCAGTAGGTCTTCCAAGATTTCTTCTGTGAGTTCCACCATGTGGGTGGTTGCATACATTCATAGCAACTCCCTTTACAATTGGGAATAATCTATTTTGAGCTTTACGTTTATGATGTGCATTTCCTGCTTTCAATAAAGGTTTGGCTTTTCTTCCAGAGCCTGCGATTTTACCAATAGTTACTAAACAATTTGGATTAAATTGCTTTTTTGTTTTTGATGGCATTTTAACAACCACTGTATTACTTTCTGTACCAACAACTTGCGCCGAAGCACCAGCTGCTCGCAAAAATTTACCTCTATCGCCTGGATTTGCTTCAATATTACATACATCCGTTCCCGGAGGAACATCTTTTAATCGCATAACATTTCCAATTTCTGCTTGCGTGGAACCAAAATTAATTTGCTGACCAACTCTAACGCCTAAAGGTGCTGGCATCAAATGCATTGAGGTATCCTCTAATTCAACAACCATTAAAGGTGCTGAATGACCAATTGAATTAACAATATCAATAATTTCACCATATGTTGGCTCTTTTATACCTGGGTAAGCTAATTTGCCAAAAAATCGATGGCTTGGGGATGTATAACTAGGACCGCCTTTTCCTCTTTTCTGAATTATTGTTCTTTTTGCCATTATACTAATCCTAATTTACTCGTCACATCTGTTGCGTTTGTATCTGGTGAGAGCTTAATAAATGCTTTCTTTGTTCCGTGCATTGTAATTGAAGTTCTTACTTCCAACACTTTAATATCAAATTCTTTTTCAGCAGCCCATTTAATTTGCTTTTTTGTTGCTTTTTTAGCAACTTTAAAAATCAAAGTATTATTTGATTCCATTTCTCTAACTGCTCGTTCAGTTGAAATTGGACCTTCTAAAATTTTACTTGGATCATTACCAAATGCCATTATAAATATAGTCCCTCCTTATCCATCAGTTGAATAGCTTCTTTTGTCCATAAACTTACTCTACGTGGTTTCATACCTGGGCAAAGTAATTCTGGATTTAATTTTTTAACATTAATAACTTCTACACCTGGAATGTTTCGCACAGCTTTTATTGCAGAACTTTCTTTAGCAATCACAACAAGGGGACCTCTACGTGTAATATATTTCCTACCTCTCATTTTACCTCTACCTGCACGTATTTTTCGATCTTTGGATTTTTGTATTTCTGTTTTACAACCCAATGTTTCAAGTGAATTTTGAACGTCCTTAGTTTTCTTAAGATTCATAAATACATCTTCAATTACTTTTATTGTTTCAACATTTGCTGCTAAAGCTGAACGAACTGCTTTTCTACTTTCTTTTTTGTTAAGTTTTTCAATTATAACTTTCTCAGAAGTTGGTGGAAATGCTTTACGTCCACTTCTTGCATTTGCAACAAATGCACCAATCCAACCAAATTGTCTTCCTCGATGAAATGAATATTTTCTTTTAATTCGTGAAACTCCGCCACCATATGTTGTTTTATATCTTTGACGTCGTTTTGAAGTTGCGTTTCCTTGTCTTGTTCCTGCAAGTGGATCTGCACCATATGCTTGCCGATTCTTACTTTGAACAGAAAGCACTGCTCGCTTAATTAAATCAAAACGAACGGGTTCAGAAAATTGAATAGGTAAATCTACTTGACTCTTTTTTTCACCTTTAATCGAATAAATTGTTACTTTCATCTTTGTTGACTCCTTAATACAATTTTTTGTATTTCTGGTGCTTGTGTGTGTACTTTTGTTGGAGGTCTGATTGTATTACTTATTCTAATAAGTCTTTTTTTAGGTCCTGAAATCGATCCAAAAAATAATACATAATCATTTTTAACAACACCATAATGAACAATTCCGCCAATTGGATTGACTTCACGTTCTTTTGGATTTGAAATTAGTAAAACTTGTTTATTATATTCAGTTCTTGTATGGAAACCCATTTGACCTGGGTGGGGTACCGTATGTGTTTTTGCGCCAGTAAATGGACCAAGTGTTCCGATTCTTCGTACACCTTTTTCAGATTTGTGTACCTTTCGTCTAACTCCGAATCGTTTAATTACACCCTGATAACCTTTTCCAGTTGTAACTGCATGCGTATCATAAAATTGTCCAGGTGTAAGTACATCCGAGACTTTAATATCCTGACCTAAAATTGATTTAATATAATCGAACTTAGATTTAATATCAACACCACCAATTGCAACTTCAAAAATCTCTGGCTTTTTCTTACCAAAGCCTGCAAGTTTTGGTTGGGTTGCTAAAATTGCTTTAATTTCAACAGTTTGTTCAAGCTTTTCTTCTGCTTCTTTTATTTTCTGTTGTTCTAATTTCTTTTTTGGAAGAGTAATTGTTCTTCCAAGTTCAATATCAAAAGCGTCAGAAAAAACATCGCAAAAAGCAGAAAAACCTGAAATAGATTTTTTATATAGCCGAAGACCAATGACCTTCAACGGAGGGCACTCCAAAATTGTTACGGCGGCGCATATTGTCTCACCTTTTGTTGGAGAGTTTGGATGAGAATCAACAAAGAAAGCTTGAGTCATTCCAGCTTTATAACCAGAAAAACCAATTAATTTATTGTCTTTAGATTGAGCATGATTTCGAATTCTAGGATAAACTCTTTTGGCTTTTTTTCTATGCCAAAATTGCAAACTTCCTCTTCTTGGTCTTTTTCGCTTAATATGTCCCATTTTTTATCTTATCTTTGAACGTAATATGATGCCTTTTTAAGGGTTGCGTTCATATTTTTGTTCACATCAATATTATCTATAGCGACAGAATTCTGAGACTGCAAGGGGTAATTAAAAACTAAAAACATTACTTAAAAATGTTGTGTTTATTGCTTATTTGGCTTATCCCACGGTCTTCCTGGACGATAATCGTCATCATCTTCCAGTGGTTCTTGTATTTTTTCTTCAACAACAATTTCTTTTCTTTTAGTTATATCTGCAAAAGGTGATTCTAAATAAGCTGAAGCAAAATCATCAGAATATCTTTTAGTGAAATTCCATTCACCTTTTCCATTTTTAGTAATATGCGAATATTTATTAAAAATATCTGGTTTTACTTGCATACTTTCCACAAGCGAGTCTTTATCAAAAACTTTCGTCTGTGTATTATCTAATTCAAATGCAAAATAAATAAGCATACCATTAATATTTTCTTGAGATATATTTGAAACATCTTTTAATAATCCTATGAAAATTTCGTCATCAATGCTATCGGGTTTGTATAAAATATCGTTTAAAAATTCGCAATCAGAAAAACATACAAATCTTGTTTTAGGAATAGATAGACCATTTCCTAAGCGAGTTAATACTGATGTTGTTCCGGCACTTCTATCTGGATCTTCATAACAATTATTTGATGCTGAATCTCTATTGATTGCGCATGTATAATTGGGTGAGTTTTTTAAATCAATTTTATTAGGTGACATTATATATACTCTTTTTCACTAATAAGTGAATTTATTTATTTAAAAAGGTACCTATATATAATTATTATCAATATTTTCACAAGCCATATGAAAACTACAATATTTTTTCTTACCCCAGCAATTTTCTTCAGGTATAGTAATATTTTCTGAAAATTCAAATATCTCCGACACAAGATTATTTATTAAATCAACCGTTAGCGTATTATTATTAAAATCATCTTTTTGTGTAATTGGAAATACCTGAAATGAAGGATTTAAATATGAAAAAATAGTTGCCTTGCTTCCAATTTTTCCTTTTCTCAACAAAGGAATTAAATTAGTTAAATCTTTGTGCTGTTTGGCATAAAATTCAAAAAATCGTTTAACTTTAGGTAGTTGGCGCTCAAGAACCGTATGTGCTAGTACAATTCCCGCTAATTTTGTATCTAAATAACTACCTGAAACACCATCTAAAACCGATTGATTAATATTTGGTTTAACGTCAAGTATCTCATATTGTATTTCATTATCAATTTGACGTGCTATAATATAATCAGGAAGAGCGGCTGTTCTTGATTTTTTATCTCTTAAAACAGGAAAAGCAGGTAGATTTCGATTTAAGCGTCGATTTACTAAATCTTCCATTACATACATCTTAATATCATTTTGCCACAGACGATGAAGTTTATTAGAAACATCTTTAATTAAAGGAGTAATTTGCCGTTCATAAAATTCATTTGGACTAAATTGTTCAAATTCTGCGTTAGTAAACTTAAGCTCAATACGTGCTTTTTGACTTGAAACACGTTCGTCCCATAATGATGTTGCCTTATTTGCTCCCAAAGCAGTGGGTTGTTGCTCACGTAAATTAACTTCATCATTATAACGCAAAATTTCAGGCATACTTGCTTTGATTTGTTCATTAAAAGCAGATTTTCCTGCAGATTTCAATTGATTTTTTGTTGGTCCGATTTCATGAACATTATGCATAAACCATGTATCAAGCATACCTTCTGCAGTAGAATGTTTAAGATTGCTTTCAATTAAAGATCGTCTTACAAATTCTTTTGGTATGTGCAATATTTTATCAATAATAAATTGTCTTTTACAAAATAAATACGATCCCATTGTTGTTGGGTAAATATAATTTAATTTTCTTTGTCCAGAAATGCTTTATCACCTAAGTTATTTAATTTTTTATTTATTATTGTAGAATAGTATTCTAAAACTTTTGTTTGATTTGCACTACCATAAATATGATGTGTTTGAACAGTATATTGTCCACCATGTCTAGATGTTATACACAAAGGCGTACCTTCAACCACATCTAAATCAAATATATTCTCAATATTATGTTTCAACCATTTTGTATAATAATCAATAAGCAAAGCAAATTTACCTTTTTGTAATTCTTTACTTGTTTTAATTAATGTATTATAAAATTGAGAAGCATTTTCAGTAGTCAAGGTATATTTAACAGTTCCAGATAAATTTGGATTATCTGTTCCAACGCGATACTTGTGCATAATTTGTGTATGCTTGCTCCGATTTTTCGGTTCAGAGAGATCTTTCAAAGTTCGACTAGTTGTACTTCGCGAATTTGTAATTGTTTGGAAAAATGGCGTGGTTGCATAAATTTTCTCATCCTTTCTCAATCCTAATGCAGGCTCAAGTTCATTTGCTATAATCATTAAAGTGAATGCCCTTAATCCAGAATCTTGAAAAGACATATTCGCTGAATCCAAAGTAGGACTTTTAGTTAATTTAAAAAGTCTAGCTCTGAATTCATGATAAAGGCTTCGTGCATCTTGATTTTTTAATGCATCATCTGGATTATTAACTAAATCGCCAATCGTTTTTCCATGTAAATCTAAATCAAAAATATCTTCAACACATAATTTCTTACTACCTAAATTATATCTAACAATTGATGTATTTATTTGCTCTTGAATTCTACGCCAACTTTTTTCAGGTATTTCATTTGGATAAAAACCGATAATTCTATCCATATCAATTGTTTGTGCTACTTCGACCATTAAGTAATTATTACTAAAAACTTAAAAACTGTATGCTAAAATACAACAAAGCATAAAACTGTACTTCTCAGTGAAAACTATGAAAGCGTTAATATATGCTCCAGAATTGCCTTTTATTGACACAGAAGGTCAATATGTTGATAAGGGTAAGGAATTTACTATGGGCGGTATTGCTAATGCATCAAAATATATTATTGATGGTTTAGCGCGACACACCGAGCGCTTAGATGTTATATCTCATAATAGATTTTATTCACAAGAAAAAAATATAGTCCAACACAAAGAAGGTGAAGGTAGCATAACTCAAATTAATTGTGATTGGTTTCAAAAAAATACGACCAGCAAAGAGAGATTAGACAAATTAATTTCAAGTTATTTAACAAACACTCAAGAATTAACAAGTCAACATGAATATGATGTAATGTTAATTATTGGTGGTTTAGCTGAATCAATTACAGCACATTTTATGAATCTAACACCAACACAATTTGGATTAAAGAAAAAAATTCCATATGTTATTTCTTTACGTGGTAGCGAAGTTCCAAATCATCATCCAGTTATTAATTATGGTCCGGAATTTGGTTATATGATTAAACAAATATGGCAAGATGCTTCGATAATTTGTAGTAATAGTCATCATTTAGCAAGTGAAGCTAAAGCATTCTTACCTGAATCTGATTTTCCAGTTATTCCAAATGGCGTTGATATGAAGTTATTTTCTCCACGAGAAAGTGAAACAATCCCTGATGAATTACGTTTAATATATGCGGGAAGAGTTGCTCCAATTAAAGGATTAGAGAATGCAATACGTGCAATACATTCGTTAGATAAATTAAATATAAAATTCAATATTCATGGTTATCTAAGATATTACACTACTGAAATAACTGATTTGACAGATTCTTTGGGAATATCTGATAAAGTTGAACTACATGGAAGCTATTCTAATGCAGATTTGCCAGATATTCTTGCAAAAAATGATATTTTTATTCTTCCATCACATAATGAAGGTGATTCAAATAGTTTAAAACAAGCTATGGCCGCAGGTCTTCCGATTATTGCCACACGTGTTGGTACTGTTCCAGACTTTTTAGGCCGAGATTTAGAAATTCCATGTGGATATACAATACCGCCTAAAGATGAGTTTGCATTAGCTAGTGCTATTAAAAAAGCATTTGAAAATAAACCTAAATTATCTTTAATGGGCAAAAAATCTAGAGAAAATGTAGAAATGTATTCTTGGGGAAAAATTGCTTATCAATATTATAACTTACTAAATGCAGCTATTGCAAACTAACCTTTAGCACAAACAATAGATTTATTTAAATTTTAGATTAAAATTGCAAAAATACTAACTGTTTAATTTATAATATACTAACTAGCATAACAATTATTAAAAATGTATATACGTTATGTATAATGTGATGACTTAATGTCAAGTATAAATAGAATTGTTGATGCTACAAATGAAATTACTTATCACATAAAAGGTAAACCTACATCATTTTTTCTTAATCGGGCAGCTAAAAACGGACTAAAAGATTGTTGGGAAGGTCATATAGTACATTTTGATTATAATAATGATTCTGCCATTGCAAAGACATTACGAGATGCTGCAGATAAAGTATATCGAAAACTAAAACCCTTTAGCTACAAATTTACAGCTAGAAGAAAAATAACTTGTGGTGTTGGATCAATTTTAGGTATAATGGGTATTTTAGATATATTGGATCCGGAAAATGGTCATAATGTGATTCCTAGAAAAGATGAAGCATTTGAAATATATCATAATTTTTTCGGAAATGAAACTGCCGCAGGTATTGCAACAACGATAGATGGTGTTTGTAGTACTATCTGTATAGCGATTCCAGGTATATTAATTGGAGCATTTTATTATGATGTAAAATCTACTAATTTGGATAAAGTAAAAAACGAAAAAGAAATAGAACGTAAGAAACTTCTGACTCAAGAATTTATAGCAAAAATTTAATTTTATGTATATTTTTAACCCTTAACACAAACAAGAGGACGTACTTTTGCCACTTTTTTAGCTAATCCAGTTTTATCTAGAACATCAATTACAACATTTACATCTTTATATGCGCCCGGTGCTTCTTCTGCTAATCCTCTCCAATCATGTCCTTTTACAAGAATTCCTTTTTTTTCTAACGAA
>CAZGVA010000009.1:0-27725 GCA_964528765.1 Candidatus Woesearchaeota archaeon
GTTTGATACAATTCCAATTTTAATATGTTTTTTGCGAAGCTTATTGAATAGTTCTGGAGAATTGATTTTTATTGAATGTGCTCTTTTTTTGTATTCTTTTCGATAATCTGCCATTAATTTATCTGTTATTTTGATATTTATTTTAAGGTCAAATTTAACATACTTCAGTGCATCTTGTAATGACATTCCATAGAACTTGGGAATTTTCCAAATAAGTTTGAATATGTTTACTTTGTATTTTATTGCGTAGTGCCAAAGTAGTCCAATTTTTAGACGAAGAGTTCGTGCTACAGTTAAATCAAAATCAAAAATAATTGCTTTGATTTTTGTATTGTTTGAATTAAATGTCATGTAAGGTATATTTTTTCGAGTATAAAAAACATTGCGTACACCACATTATTATTGATATAATTATGTTAGAAAAATGACGTAAAGCGATATCACCTCTTACAAATGATATAATACAATAATCATTGTACTAAAATATTAGCTAATCTTGATATTTATTTGAATATAATATAACTGAAGATATGAATTACGTAAGTTATTCCATCGAAGCAAATATTTTACAATCAATCGAATATTCCCAATCAGCCAAACTCCTTGAAGTATTTGGTACGTTTGCGCAATTTTTCTTATTTTTTCCTTTTTTGTTCTTCGATTTTATCATCTTTTAGTAAATAGACTGTGTTTTTTTAATTGTTGATATTTCTTAGTAACTATTAATATAATTATGTTAGAAAAAATCAATATCAAGTTAATTATTTCTTAAAAAATGCACTATTTTTGTTATATATTGTATAAATATTAGAAAAATATTTAAATCTTCGTAATATATAATAATTAACGTGACAAGAAGTAGCAATTATTTACTTGAGAAGTCTATTCGTGAAATTAACTATTTAAAATTTAAAAAAGCGCTATTTCAAGATATTTCTTTTCAAAATATTTCAAAAGAATCAAATTATTCGTATCGGCAGTTGATGAAATTAGTTAAATGCACTAAAGAACATAAGTTAGCTAAATTTAGTGTATCCATAAATTACCCTTTATTAGGTATATTTACCACATTTACGCATGTATCGTTGAGTAATCAGCGGTACGCAAATGAATTCATAAATATAATTAAAGATTTAGATTTTGTTCAAAATATTTATTTTATAGGTCAAAGAAAAGTTACATTTATTCTTAGAATGCGAGCATTATCTTATGATCAAATTAATAAATTTGCACATACTATTCGTAAAAAAGCAGGAGATTTAATAACATTTACAAATACGTCTTTGGTATGTAGTACATATCTTAGTGAAGGTAAATCTTTTTCAAGTAAAATTAATTTACCTAAGCCCAAATTAGATGATAAGGATTTTGAAATAATTAGATTATTGCAACAAAATGCACACTGGCCTTTATCACATATTGCTAAGAAAGTTAATTTAAGGGAACCCACTGTTCATCGTCGCATTAAGCAATTAAAAGACAAAAAAGTTATTTTAGGATATCATCTTGTGCGTAAGTGGAACAAAATCCCTGCTAAAAATTGGCCAATTTCTGCAGTGTGTGAAGTTAATACTAATGTTGATTTTAATGATCTTGAAATTCTTAATCTTCCGTCAATCAAAAATAATACAGTACATATTAGATATTTATATGAAACATATGGTAGTACTGATTTATTGTTTAGTTTTTCAACAAATAATATGATGGGTTTTAGAAAATTTGTTTATGAAGAGTTAGCTGGTTTGATGGGCATTAGTAATATCAAATCATATATGAGTTTAGAATCAATAAATAAAACAGTTAAATTTTATCCTGAATAATGTGACTAAATTTGTATGCAAAATAAGCTTAATTAATTTTAATTGTTTAGTATAATAATTTATTTATATTAGATTTGTAATATTACTTATGAAATCCGACATTGGATATAAAGACTATTCTTTTTTCGCCGGAGCACTGGTAGGTACTGCTGGAGCATTTTGGGCAACTTATTATGTATTGGAAGAACATGTACCTGAACAATACCGACGGCCAGCAACGTTAGTTGCCTGCTTAGCTACAATGGGTGTTTTAGCATTTACTGATTGTACACATTTTGGTAGTAGTTCTAAACTTGGTAATGCGCTGACTCCAAAATATTTGAAGAAACGTAGACTTAAGAAATTTTCATCAATCGCGTTTGAATTTTCTCGTTCAGATTTGGCAAAAAAAGTGTCAAAAACATTTCAAGATATTTCACATAGTAATTCAGATGTAGTTGATTCTTGCGATTTTCGTCGTCTTGTTAGACGAGCATATCATAGTATTAATGACGAGTCTTATACAAATCGTAGAAATGAAGCGCATAATAATCTTGAAATAATTGCAAAAGAACTAGATACTTACACAATATAAGTTCGATTTCCTTATTCAAAATCCTTATAAACCTCTAATTTTAGTGTTTTTCATGGCAAGACAAGGTGAGTGCCCCCATAATTAGGAACTCTATGTCTAGTCAAAGCTCTAAAATTTTTAATGGTGATTGCGCTAAAAGCATAGCTTTAGCTGGCTCACGTTCCTGCGGAAGTGAGTATCCCCACACAACCTTTTTCTTATAAGAAAAACGTTGACGAAAAAGAAGTAGAGTTTGCAAATAATGGCGAGGGTAGTTTAGTCCGGTTTAGAATGGCTGGTTGTGGCCTGGTCGACTCGAGTTCAAATCTCGACCCTTGCTCTAAGCTTTTTTCTCTTTCTAAGAGAAAAACCCTTGGGAAAAAGAGAACTACGTTTCGAGGTGGTTCTCCCCATGGAGCTTCAACTTATTCAATTACTTAGCCAGAAATCTTTAACTCAAAAACAAATTATTGCAGCCATAGGTATCACTGATCGAGCTGTTCGTTATATTCTTTCTAGACTTTTGAAAGAGAAAATTATTTTGCAAAGAGCTTCATTGCTAGATGCAAGACAAAAATATTACGAGGTAAATAAAAATGACAATAAATGAAATAACAAAAAATGGAACCGTAAATGGTGAACAAACGAAGGGTGATTGCCCCCACTTGTCTGAAACTTCCAGAAGGATTTCAAGATAAATATGGAATTCAGCTACGAAGGCAACGACTTGTAGAAACAATATTTAGACAGCAAGGATTTAATAAAGGATATAATGAAATAGAAACACCAATTTTAGAAAGATCAGAAGCATTATCTCCAGAGCTTTTCTCTTGTTGGAACCCAAATAATTTCATACGTTTGGAATTAGTTGATGTTGATTCTGATTATAACATACTTGGTTCTGAATCTGCAATATTGAGACCCGAAGGAACAATACCTGTATCAAGATGGCTAGCTACGCGTATGACTGAGGGAGAAAATGTATTGCCCGTTAAGCTTTTGTATAGTATTGATTGTTACCGAAATGAGCCAGTTAATGAATTAACTAGTGTAAAACGTAGACAATTTAATCAACTTGGTGTTGAATATATGGGTGACGAGTCTCTGCGAGCAGATGCAGATGTTATTGAATATGCATATAATGTTATGCGAACAGTAGGTATTCCTCGTGAAGATATTCAGATTAGGTTGAGTGATATTTCATTATTTAATGAGCTCTGTATCTTAAGTGGTTTTGACGATGAACAAAAAATAAAATTACAAGATGAATTAGATGAATTCTCAAAAAGACGCGCACAAGATAATCAATATTCGATTAACTTACCATTTATTTCTGAATTGAATCAGGAACTTAAGAGTAAATGGAGCAGCATTATGGATACTTTTGGAAATCCATCTGATTACGCGATCAATAATTGCCTAACTAATTTAGTGACAGAGCTTAATCAGCGAGATGTTCCAATTACAGTAGACTTATCGGTGGTTAGAGGATTTAGTTATTATACGGGTCCAGTTTTTCAGATTGATGCAGTTAGTGATGATGGGACTTTGCTTCCAGAGATTGGTGGCGGTGGACGATATGATAAACTGATTGGACAGAATTTGAGAGCGTTTGGTGTTGATAGAGATGTTCCTGCAACGGGTTTTGCATTTGGTACGGAGCGGTTAGTTAATGCCGCCAGATTGCCTCAGGGCAGTTATAATTTGGAGATGATAATATGAGTAAAGTGTTGGATATTTTGGAAAGTTTAGTCAATACACCCGCAGTTTCGGGATTTGAAAGAGAGTTAGGTATGTCACAAAGAATTGTATCGTTCTTTAAATCTTTCAATCCGCAAGTAGATGAATTGGGAAATGTGCTTGTAAAGGTTAGTTCTGGCAAGAAGAGAATACTCATCGAAGCGCATTTAGATGAAGTTGGTTTCCTAAAAACTGCGAACGGGTTTGTGACAATTGGTAGCATTTCTGAGAAGGACATTAAAAGCGAAAATATAACAACTGTTAAAGGAAAGCGCATTTCTTACTTTAAAAGACAATTCAATGTAACTGGAACTATTGTTAAAAGTCCAGGATTAGATAATAAAACAGGATGCACTGCGCTTGTTTTAGCAGCAAATAACTTTCGGAATTTGAATGCAGATGTTTGGTTGGCATTTACTGCTCGAGAAGAAACTACTTGCGAAGGAATCAAAAAAATAGTTGATAAAATAAAACCAAATATAATTATTTCTGTTGACTCTGCTTATGCACAACCCTTTGAAAATAAACGCTGGCAGATACCAATCTGTGGAAACGGACCTGCGATGCAATTACAAGGTATGAATTTTATAATTAACTGCATAGATTTAATTGAAGATGTAGCTAAAAATGAAAAAATTCCGTATCAATTTGAAATTGTAGATTATAATTGTGGAGCTACTAATTTAAGTGATATTTATTCTGATGCCCAAAAAATACAGATTAATATTCCGGTTAAGTATCAACATACTGCAATTTGCGAGGCAGATATTCGAGATATAGAAAATGCTGCTAAATTAGTTGTAGCTGTTGTGACGGAAATTGAAGAGGAAATTAAAAATGAAAACAAATAAAAGTAAGAGATGTTTACAGGAGAATATGGAAACACCGAAAGGCGTTAGAGATTTTTTACCTGAGCAGAAAATTGTTCGGGATCAGATTATTTCTGTTCTGAAGCGCGTCTTTGAGCGATATGGGTTCAATCCAATTGAAACTCCAGCTCTTGAGATGGAAGAGACGCTTGTTAAGGAGACTGATTCTTCTACAGATGCATTTAATGAGATGTATCGACTTAAAGATCAAGGTAAACGTAAATTAGTTTTGAAATATGATCAAACGGTTCCATTTGCCAGAGTTGTTTCTCAAAATCCGCAATTAGGTACACCTTTCAAACGATATCAAATTGATAGAGCTTGGAGAGATGGCCCAATTAAGCTTGGTCGTTATCGAGAGTTCTGGCAATGCGATGTTGATATTGCTGGAGCGAATTCAATGGCAGCTGATGCTGAATATTTATCGATGGTAACTGATGTTTTCAAAGAATTTGATATTAAAGTTGAGTTTAAAGTAAGTAATCGTAAACTTATTGATGGCGTTTTTCAATATGCAGGAATTCCTAAAAAGCAGTGGCTTGCAACAACAATCATTATTGATAAGTTAGATAAAATTGGCGAAGCAGGAGTTATTAGAGAGTCTTTGCGTAAAGGAATTGATGAGGATTCAATGGTTAAAGCACTAGATATTCTTAATCAACGTGGCACAAATCTTCAAATACTTAATCAAATCGAAAAGTTTGTTGATAATGATTTAACAAGAGAAGCTATTTCTGAACTTAAAACTTTGTTACGCTTTGGATCGGCTTTTGGCGCTAAAAATATTAAATTGGTACCTAGTTTGGCACGAGGTCTTTCATATTATACTGGTACAATTTTTGAAGCATATGCAATTGGTTCTAAAATTAAAAGTTCATTAGCAGGTGGCGGTAGATTTGATAATATGATTGGTGATTTTATTGGTAAAAATGTACAAGTTCCGGCAGTAGGTATCTCTTTTGGCTTAGATACAATTTATGATACATTGATGAGTATGAATCGAGTAAATGTTCGTAAAACCGTTACAAATATATTTGTTATTCCAATAAAAACAGATTTAGAATGTGCTAAAATTGTTTCAGAATTACGAAATGCAGGAATTAATACAGATTTTGATTTAGTTGGCAGATCTATATCCAAAAACTTGCAATATGCTAATAAGTTAAATATACCTCATGTTTTGATCGTTGGTCCTGATGAATTAAAGAAAGGAAAATTAAAGTTACGAGATATGCAAAGTGGTAATGAACAAAATCTTACAATTAACCAAATAATTAAAAAAGTTAATAATTAGATTTATGATAATCTCTTGCTTTATGTACTTCTTGCATAAATTCTTGAACCAGATTTGAATCTACTTTTTCGCGAGTATTTTTATCAGGTTTAAAACAACTGCCTACAATACAACCAACAGTATTTGATCTCGATGTGAGTTGTTCATAAGCATTTTGAGGATTTAATCCCGCTCCAATTACCATTGGATGCGGATCAATTGTCTTGCCAAATAGATTTATTTTATCTAACGGTGTTTCTTGGCCAGTACCTCGTCCAGTAACTACTAAAACTTCTGCACGTTGCATACCTATTTGTAAATCAGTTACTAGTGCTGATCCCGGGACGGGTTCATAATACTTAGGCCAAACACCACCCATTACAATAACTTCTGGATTTTCCTGTTTATGTTCTAAATATGTCTCGCGATATAGTGTTTGGTTCCTCGCATATTTGCCAGATATATGATCAAGTTGAATAAATTTTGCACCATATATTTGTGCTAAATTAAATGCAGGATCAACTTCATTAGGTAATATATTTATACCCATAGTAATTGCTGGATTTGATGAAGATATTGCATCAAGCGTTTTTTCCACGATGTCTTTATCTTCTCTTGGAAATGCATGATAATTTTCAACAATAACGCCATCAACACCTTCAGATTGATAAATTTCAATTTCTTCAATGGCTCGAGCAACTGGATCTTCTCCAGCTAAATGTAACATTCCTAAAACAAATGGCTTTTTTTTGAAAACGTCCCATAATTTACTATTTAATTGCATTTGTTAACTTATATGTAACATATATAAGGATTTATTTGCTAAAATAAATCCTCAAAACTTCCGTGAACCGCAAATAAAATTATTATGCCTAAGATAATTGAAATACAAGAACTTAGTAAATAATTATCTGGAAATAAAAGAACATCTGCAACACCCCAAATACCTCGCCAAAATAATATAACTGCCAATGCTATTATTATAATGCGAATTAGCTTTTCATATTTAGTTAGTTTCTTTTTTCTTATAACCATTTTTTCTTCTTAAAAAATAAATATAGTGCAATGCAAGATAGAAGCATGATTCCTAATGCAAACGGATAACCATACATCCAACTAAGTTCTGGCATGTTATACATAGAGTTACCAGTTACTGGCTGTCCAAAATTCATACCATAAATAGATGCAATTAATGTTGGAAGTAAAACAAATGAACCAATAACTGTCATTTTTTTAACTGCATCATTTAATTGATTTGAAATTGTGCTAGCATGTATTTCGAGTGCACCTGTTAAAATTTCTTTGTGTGTGTTTGTCATATCAATTAACTGGTTTATATCATTTGCAATATCTTCAAAGTTCATTCTTTCTTTTGTATCTAGGTGAAGTACATTCATTTTTATAACTTGAGATATTGTTTCTCGATTTGATAATAATGACCGTTTGAAAAAAGTAAGTGTTTTCTTTAGCTGAAAAATATGCATTGCGGTTTTTTTACCACCATGTTCGAAAACTCTTTCCTCTAATGCATCAATTTCTCCATCGATTTTTTGTATAAGTTTAAAATAAGTTGAGGTCATTTTGTCAATTAATCGTGTGATAAAATATTGATTTCCATGTGCTAATATTTCGGGATAATTGTGTATTTCGACTAGAGATTGAATTGTTTTTTTGTGTATTGTAAGTACATTATTTCGCATAATAAATATTCCTACAGGAGTTGTTTCAATTTCTTGCGATATTTTTGATGGCGTGCGTAAAATTATTAATTTATATTTATTATTTTCTTCAACTCTTGATCTTTCTTCTGGATCCAATGCATCAGCCATATCTTTTTCACTTATCTGAAATAATTTAGATATTTGTTTAAGTTCTTCTGCAGTCGGATTAGTTACATCTATCCAAGTTAATGTTTTTGAATGTATTGCTGCAGATAAAGATAATCTGTGCGTTTTACCCTTATGACTAGTTAGAACTTTCAACATACTGTACATTAGGAACTAGATAATAAAAAGGTGATTTACTTGGAGTGAGTGGTTACTTCGGCAAGTATTTGATTTAATGAATCTTTTGGATCCTTGCAAACTATTCTTATAACGTTTTTATTAAAGTAGAATTGTGATTCAGTAGCTTTTTCACCTACAATATAAATATGCGAGGGTTTATTTTGTAATTTTTTTCCAGCAAGTGCAATTCCTAAATCAATATACTTTCCTTTTCCACCTAAATCAGACAAATGAATTAATACATCGCAATCTAAAATTGCAGTTACTTCTTCTTCAGCGAACTCTCCCGAGGCTTCAAATTTAGCATAATCTCTTGCAAATGCCCGTTCAGTCCAATCAACTGGAACTTCATGGCCTTGTGTTCTTATTTGTTCTACCATGCCGTGCACAGTTTCATGAAGATTCCATTTTGCAGAAACATAAAATTTCATATAATTAAACGTAAAATGTTTTTAAAAAATATTGTAGCTTACTCCAAATATATGGCTGGACGACCCGGTTTAGCTTTCTTAGCTTTATTTTGTGGGTCAAATTTATTTGGATCGTTGATAGCAAAAATTGATATATCTGCTCCAAACTTGTTGTGTAAAACTTCTTTACAGTTTTCATATTGTTTACATTCTGGTGGAATTACATATAGACAAACTTTCTTTGGATTATCTTTGCCAATAATCTTACAAATATGCTGGATGTCTTCAGCAGTTTTCTGTAGCCGTTCTTCTTGTTCTTCGGCTGGCACATTAATTTTCTTTTTATCAACTTTTGGCCAATTTTCTGTTGCAATTAGACTCTTTTCCCCCAGCTTGTGCCACACTTCTTCGCAAACATGTGGAGCAAATGGTGCTAGCATTTTAAGGAAAACTTCAATCGCATATTTTGATGGATATTTTTCAATTTTATTTGCGAAATCAATTAGTTCAATAAGCGCTTTATTAAACTGAAGTTCTTTAGTATATTCAGTTATTTTCTTAACTTTCTTTTGAGCAACACTTTCAATATATGTTTTTTTCTCAATTTCTTTTAGTTGATACATTGCAGAAACTTTGTTGATAAACTTGTGAGTTCCCAAAACTTCTTTTTCAGACCATTCATAACTAGTATCTGGTTGAGCAATAAATAATTGATATGTTCTTAATGTATCTGCACCATATTTGTTAATTACTTTCATCGGATCAACAATATTGCCTTTTGACTTAGACATTTTTGTGCCATTAAGATTAACCATCCCTTGATTTAGCAATTTTTTAAATGGTTCATCAAAATCAACATATCCAAGTTTCTTTAAGAATTTAGTAATAAAACGCGAGTGCATTAAGTGGCCAACTGCATGTTCAATACCTCCAATATATTGGTCAACAGGCATCCAATAATTTACTTTCTTTTTATCAAAAATTTGTTTGTTGTTTCTTGGGTCGCAATATCTTAAGAAATACCAGGAAGAATCTACAAATGTGGTCATTGTATCTGTTTCGCGTTTACCTTTTCCTTTACACTTAGGACATTTTACATTTACAAAATCTTTGTTTGTTCCAAGTGGAGCAACACCTTTTTTTGAAAAATCCACATCTAGCGGAAGTTTAACGGGTAAATCTTTTTCAGGTACTGGAACTGCACCACAACTGTCGCAGTAGATTATTGGTATTGGCGCTCCCCAATATCTTTGTCTAGATAAATTCCAATCTCTAAGTTTGTAATTTGTTACTTTGCGACCATCTTTGTTTTTTACAAGCCACTGTATCATTAAAGGTAATGCTTTGCGATTATGCATACCCGAAAACTTTCGTGAATTAAACAATATTCCGTCAGTAGTAATTGCGCGATGAGCTTTGCTAGCGTCAATAGGTTTACCCTCTGGAGATATAACAAACTTTAGTGGGAGGTCATATTTTCTTGCAAATTCAAAATCTCTTTGATCATGAGCATTTGCTAGGACAATACCTGTGCCATAACTTAATATTACGAAGTTGGCGATGTATATTGGAATCTTTTCACCATTAACTGGATTTATAGCATATTTTCCTATGAATAACCCATCCTTTTCTTTGGAAATACGGTCTAATTCATTAAGTTTTTTTGTCTTTTCAAGGAATTTGCGGACAGATTTTTCATATTTTGTTCCAATAACCATCTCTTTTACTTTTGGGTGTTCTGGAGCAAAAACAAGAAATGTGCAACTATATAGCGTATCTGGACGTGTTGTAAAAACTGGCAGAATTTTTTTAGTTTCAGATTCTTTGAAGTAAACTTCAATACCTTGACTTTTCCCAATCCAATTTCTTTGTAGTGTTTTTAATTTGTTTGAAAAATCTATTTTTTCCAATCCTTCAAGCAGTTCGTCAGCATATTTAGTAGTTCTAACAAACCACTGATCTATTTCTTTTTGGATAACTTCTGCATCACATCTCCAACATTTTCCATTTACTACGTCTTCATTTGCTAGTGTTGTTTTACAAGTTGGACACCAATTGCCTGTAGCTTTTTTTCTATAAATCAGGTCATGCTCAAGTAATTTTAAAAATAACCATTGATCCCACATATAATATTTTGGATTATGCGTTGCAATTTCTCGGTCCCAATCATGACTTGAGCCCAGAGCATTAAGTCTAACTTTCATTGAGTCAATGCTTTCTTTTATGCTCTTAGTTGGATGAATTCCTTTCTTGATTGCAGCATTTTCAGATGGAAGGCCAAATGCATCCCACCCCATTGGATAAAGTACATTAAAACCTTGCATTCTTTTGTATCTGGCAAATGCATCTCCAATTGTATAGTTGCGAGTATGACCTACATGTAATCCGGCACCGGATGGATAAGGGAGCATCTCAAGGCAATAGAATTTCTTTTTCTTTGAGTTGTCAACTGCTTTGAAAATACCGGCATCTGCCCATGCTTTTTGCCATTTCTTTTCAACAGTTTTGAAATTATAATCAACCATTTTTATCTTGGTAGCTATTGATAGCTACTTATAATAAGAGCAAAGAATTACTTAATGTTTGTGTTAGATTTTTAGTGCTCATTGAATTAAATAACCTGAAAAGTTAAAAAGATTATGATATAGGATCGACATAGCTTGCAAACAATCTAACAATTTGAGCGTATTCAGTAAACTGAATACACTGAAAAATATAGCGGGCCTGACAGGATTCGAACCCGTGACCTACGGCTGCCTTCATGGAAAGATGGTTCTTTCCGAGAACGCTTTCTTTTGAAGAAAGAGTTCATTAGAAGGCCGTCGCCCTATCCAGACTAGGCTACAGGCCCATAAATATACAGAACAAATTGTGTTTAAAAAAGTATCTAGATTCTGTATTTCACAAATATTTAAAAACTTTATTTTATTTTCAGATAATATGGAACTTCAAGAATCGGGTAAATATGTAATGTCTAAGGGTGATGAAATAAATGTTCGAAAGGTCGCAGGTGATTTTCTTAATAAAATAAATAAAAGTTGCGGACATTTTTCAAGAGAACTTGAGTTAACTCAACCAGTAATTTTTATGTATAATAATGCGGAAGGAGTTAAATTTGAAGCAGCGCAGTTTGGAAATATACCTATTAAAGTTACAACCGTTTCTAAATCAAATAATGTTGCATCAGGGTTATTTGTTGAAAATGGGCATATACCTTTGAGCGGTTTAGTATATGTTTATAATGGTCAATTATGTGCACAAGTTTCAAAAGTACATATTTCAGATTCTAAATCCGTATATATTATTCCTGAACCGGTTCGAGGAGAAAATATTGAAGAAGCTCCAGCAGGTTTAGAAGTAGTTGTTGAAGCAAACTGGGTCGATTCTGAAAAAAAATATGGGGATTTAACTACTGCTGAAATTCAGTTAAAATATTGGAAAAATTTATGTCGAGGTTATCGTGACCAGGAAATTAATATTGCTATAGCTAAAGAAGGAATTGATGCAAAGATGTCAGTTAGTTCTGGTCGTATTCGTGGTGGCGATATTAGTTGGGGTAATGGTGCTTTAGACGAGGTTTTTAGACACATAACTAATAGTGCATTTAATAAAGTTAAATAATTTTTAAAAATATTTATTATAATTTTAAAATAAAAAAATAATATATCGCGTGATTAGTCTAATAGACATTTACACATGCACTCACCATATGTTACTACATATGCTCGATAATATTCTAGATCATCTAAAGCGCAACTAAGTTTACATTCTTTAATACATTCTTCATCAGTACCTACTTGATATTTTTGGTATAGTGCAAATTCGTCATTACCGATATCTTGTACACTAACTGACGCAGTAAATCTTCGGTTATCGGTGTTTGGTAATTCGTCAAAATCAGGTTCTTCAAAATCATTATTTACAAAATGACCAGTTATATTTCCACGAAATACAAACCCACTACTTGCAATAATAACTATAAAAATCCCAAGTAGTATTTTATGTTTATTTTTCATCTAATGCTATAGAATATGTTATTTATTAAGTTTATTGAACACAACCCCATAGATTGAAATTTGTCTATAATTAAGAATAAACGGTATTGTCTGCACTATCAAAACCTTTAAATATGTTACTCTTAAGTAAGTAATCAACATGTTAACACTTCGGAGTTTAATTAAAATGAAAAAATTATTAGGAATATTTACGTTGTTCTTAGTTGGATTTTTAGCTCTAACTGGAACAGCAGTTGCCACAGAAGACGAGGTTATACTTAATGAATTCGTCCCAACACCAAAAACCGGCAACGATTGGATAGAATTATACAATAGTGGAGAGGAAGACGTTGTTTTAACTGGTTGGACTCTTGACGATAATGATACTTTAACCGTAATGAAAACCCTATCAGGAACTATAAAAGCTAAGTCTTATTTAGTTGTTGAAGTAGGCAAGCGGTTGAATCCAGAAGGAGATATAATAACTCTTTATGATGATTCAACAATACCTGCTGAGATGGATTCTGTAACTTACCCAGACGACGTTGCACCAGATGATGAAGAAAGTGCAGCATTTGTGGAAGATGAATGGGTTATTTTTGAAGAACCTACAAAAGGTTTGTCAAATACACCTGTAATCATTTTTGTATCACCTACACCTGCAGATGAAGCAGTTGTAACAACTAGAGAAGTTACAATTAAGATCGAAAATACTATTGGAACAACGGTTGATAGTAGTGAGATTATTGGTTTAGAATGTACTATTGTTACTGGATCAAATAATTTAGAATATAAATGTTCAGATTATGAAGATGGAGATGAATTAGAATATATTGTTAATATTATCGACGTAAATGGACAAGAAGCGACTTCAGAACCAAGAACTTTTTCAGTTACTTTAGCAAAGTCAGCAACACTAACTGTTCCTGGAACATATAGTGTAATTGACGATGTTATTGAAGTTCAAAAAGAATTTGATATAACTATTACAAATAATGGTGAAGCACCATTAACATTTGATATTAATGATATTAGTGTTGATAATTTAATTTACCAACATTTGGATAATCCAACTGAATATGTTGTAGAAGATGTAGCAACTGAATTATACAAATTAGGTTATTATCTTCCTTCAGAAAGTATAACTTTCGCATTTGAAGAAACCGGTACTGAACAAACTATACTTCCAGGTAAAACTGAAATTATTGTTGCAACAATTACATTTCCTACTGCAAGTGATATTGATATGTACGGTGATTATAGGGGTATGGTTACATTAACTAATGATGATTCAGAATTTACTACAATCGAATCAAGTTTAAGAGTTACTGTACAACCAGAAAATTATGGATATAAAAGCTGGTTAAGTATCGACCTTGAATACGATGATGATGATTATTATCGAACACAAGAAGTTGAATTAACAGTTACAATTGAAAATAATTACAAAGAAAAAACAAAAGACATTAAAGCAACTTTAATTATACCTGAATTAGATATTGATGAAACATCATCTAAGTTTAGTTTAGATGAAGATGAAAACAAAGATATTGTTTTTACATTTACTATTGAAGATGATATTGATGATGGAAGTTATCCAATATATATTTTTGTTGAAGGTGAAACTGAATTATCCGATAATACTGATGTATTTATTGATAATTTTTACGTTGGAGAAAGTGTATATGTTGCTGTTGAATCTGATGATTTAATTGTTGAATCCGTTGAGTTTGATGATGAAGATTTTAAAGCTGGAGAAACATTTTCAACCACAGTTAAAGTTAGAAATATTGGAACTTCAGATCAAGATGAAGTAAGAGTTCACTTTGTTTGTGATGACTTAAGCATATCCGTATATTCAGCAATTGTTGATGAACTTAAAGATGAAAAAACTTTAACAGAAAAGTTTAATCTTAAAATTCCAAAATCTATTGCAGATGGAAGTTATATTTGTACAGCTGAAATTCAGTATGATGATGTAGATGACCAACAAGATGATGATGATTTATCAGACCATTTGTTCAAAGATATTGTTCTAGAAATTACTGGTGGACTTGGTACAGATACTGATGATGATGTTGAAGCATCTGCTCTTGTTAGTGGAACAACTGTTGCTTCTGGAATTCCCGGAAATTTAGTTAAATTTTCTTTGAATTTAGAGAACACATATACAAGTGGTTTAGAAACATTTGATATTGAAGTTGAAGGATATTCTAACTGGGCAGAAAGTGTAACTGTTGAACCCGCAGAATTAACTATTCCTGCAGGAACCGATGTTCCATTTTATGTGTATATTACACCTAAAGCAGGAGCTAATGCAGTAAATACTGCTTCAGTTGCAATTTATGCTGGAGATGTTAAAGTTGCAAGTAAGCTATTAACTGTAAATGTTGCAGGAACAGCTGATTCAGATATACAAGTAACAGATTTAGGTAATCAGATAACTGGCGCATTTGCCGGAACATCTTTGGACTTGTCCACAGCATTAGTAATTAGTTCAATTATAGCAGGTATTGTTATACTTGGCGCAGTGTATATGTTTACACTAGCTGGAAAGCGTTAAGCTTTCCGATTTTTTATTTTTTTTAATAAATACTTTATTTTTTGTTTGTTGCACCAAACAGTAAAAAACGTTATACCAAATACCTTTTTTAGAGTACTACTCCGTAAGGTTTATAAGGTTTTGTTACGAAGGACTAGTAACCAATTCATAAGTCTATTTGATTTATGTTTCGGAGGTCGAAAAAAATGAATAAAATATTGAAGACACTATTTAGTGTACTATTAATTGGACTTGTTGCACTTAGTGCAGTCCCGGCGACAGTTACGGCAACTGATTACGCAGCTATTACAGATTTATCTGTTAGTAATGTTAATACTGCTGCAAATGTTATAACTCTTGATTTTGACGTACAAAACACAGGAAATACTGATGTTATTGTAGATATTACCGTTAAAGGTGATGATGTTGATACAGTTACACACGAAGTAACTATTGATGCAGATACAATAACTCAAGGTGTTGATTCAATTAGAGTTCCACTTTCAGGAATTTTAACTGAAGGAAATACAATAATTGCAGTTACTATTGTAGCAACTACAGGTATTTTAGATGAAGGAACTGTAACAGCTAAAGCAATAGCTTTTGATGTTGAAGCAGCAAACCCAGTTGAATTACTTGAAAATGCAATTACTGATGTTGACGTTGAAGACAAAGACTTAACTTTCAATGACGAATTAATGTTTGAAATTGAAGTTGAAGTTGATGCAAACGAAATAGTTGAAGATGCTTATTTACAAATTGCAATATTTGATGAAGATGGTGCAAAAGTAGAAGGTTGGATTGAATCTGAAAATGATAATATCCGATTTGATGATGAAGATGAAGAAGTTTTTGATCAAAATGATTTTGAAACAATTTTAAGAATTCCTTCAGTTGAAGACATTGACGAAGGTTTCTACACACTACACGTTGAAGTTTATGGTGATTACGAAGAATATCACGACCACCTAATTGCTACAATGATAAGTTCAGAATTTGAAGTTGAAAAATTAGAAAATCACTTGAACATTGAGAGAGTTTCTCTTGATCAACAAGGTAGTATTTTATACACAGCAATTCTAGTTGAAAACGATGGTGAAGAAAATCAAGACGATATTCGTGCTCAAGTAAGAATTAATGGCTTAGAAGTTAAACAAACTTCAAACACTGTAACTATTTATGAAGATGATGACGAGATTATATATGTCCCAGTTGTTTTACCAAATTTCGGATCTGGTGAATACGACATAAAAGTCACTGTTTACAATGACGATGTTTCAGTCGCAACAGTTCTCAATGAAATTGAATTAACTGGTGTAACTACATCACAACAACCAGCTGAAGCTGGCTTGATTGTAAGTATTGATTCCGCTGTAAAAACTGTTTCAGATAACGGTGCAGTTTATGCATTAACCTTTACAAACCAAGGCAATGTTGCAAGAACTTTTTCAATAGAAACAGCCGGTGCAGAATGGGGACAAGCTAGTGTAAATCCAGGAACAGTTATTGTTGGTGGTAGTGCTAGTGAAATCGCATCTGTTTTCGTAGCTCCTAACGCAGGCGAACAAGGAGTAAAACAATTTACTCTTTTCATTAAGGAAGGAAACCAAATTATAAAATCAATTGCTTTAACAGCAAATGTTGAAGGTAGTGCAAATGAAGCTACTGGTGCATCTGTTATTGACTTTGATAACTTAGTTGGATCTGGACTTAAATGGGTAGCAGCTATTTTAGTTGTTGTTCTAATTGTTCTGTTCGTTATGTGGAGTTGGAGTAGAGTAGACGAAGAAGAGCTTTAAGCTCTTTTTCTTTATTTATTTTTTATTTTATTAATTATATTGAGTATTTTTTATTATGTTTTTTACACTAAGTATTATATATTATGAATACTTTTTATTGAATGAGAAAATTAGCATTTTTATTAATTCTATTGTTTCTACCCTTTACTGTCTTGGCTGTAACTGATACTGTTGAGGAATCTGCAGGCATAACTCCGGAAAATCCATTTTATTTTATGGATAGTGGTTTTGATTGGATGGACTATCAATTAGCCATTGGTTCAGAATTTAAAGCTAAACGTGCAGCATATATTGCTGAAGAAAAACTCAGTGAGATGGTTGTTATTTATAATCACGGATCTAATGCTAAAAAAATAAACGCGTCAATAGCGAGTCATGATAAATATATTGAGAGATTAGCTAAAAATTTAGATCAAGTTTCTGATGATGAATTTGATTATAAAGTTATGGCACAGATACAACAGAAAATATCTGTTCATGCTCAGAGAGTAGCTATGCTTCAAGCAGAGTTTCATCTCGCAACTCTAAATATTGAAGAATTAAGTAAAGAAAATGCGGAATTAAAAGAAACTTTTGCTGAGATGTCAGCGACTATTGCAGATTTGGAGTATGAAATTAGTACAAAAGCTGAAGATGTTTATTCTGCACAAGATGTATCTGTAGAAGATGTTCAGGAAGCAGTAGCAGATGAAGAAGATAGTATGGAACTTCTTTCTGTTGATATTAATGATACTGAAGTAGAAGAATATTTAGAAGAAGTTGAAGAAGCTGAGGCTGAAGAAGAACAAATTGAAGAAACAGAAATAGAAGAAGTCGTTGAGGAAGAAACGAAAGATGATACATTAATTATTCGAGATGATGATGGGAGCAAAGAAACAATCCTTCAGATTGATTTTGCTGATGATAAAGGTACTAAATACTTAGATATACCTGAAGATATGCGTTATGCAACAGCACATCTTTGGGTTTATGCACGTAATAAACGTTGTGAGCAAGGCAGTACTGCAGATCATATATTATCTGTAAATGGACATAATATTTATTTTGATCCATGTAAGCTGTTCCAACCAAAAAATCAGTGGAAATACTTCAATGTACCTACTGAATATTTGAAAGAAGGTACAAACTCTTTTGTTTTTAGTGACCCACAATCACATTGGGAAACAACTAATCTCTTTATGGCAGTTGATCAAAGTACTGATAAGGGAAAGAGCATAATTTCAACGAATACTTGGTCGCCACATAGTAAGCCAATTGATGGTATTAAGGGTGAGTTAATGATATATCTTAAGTTAAATGGTGTAAAAGTTGAAGAACCTGAACTAGATGATGAATGTGCTGCTGGTTGGAAATGTTATGATAATAATACTAAAGCATATCAGAGTTCTAATTGTTCTTGGGATGAATTATTTACCTGTACTTATGGGGATTGTGAATCGGGAGAATGTACTACTGATATAACTTGTGTTGATTCTGATGGTGGTAAAAGTTACTATGTCTTAGGTCAGATAATTTATGGTGACGTTCTAAAAACAGATAATTGTATTGAAAATGGTGGAAAATTAGTTGAGTATTTCTGTCAGACAATTAATGATACATGGGATCAGATGACTTATGAATGTTCTGACGGTTCGTGCGTCAGTGGAATATGTACAAATAATACTATTGAAACTAATGATACTTGTACAGCGGGTTATGTTTGCGATGGTGAGATGCAAATGAAATATATTCAAGAAGATTGTACAGAAGATAGTAGCTTGCATATGACATGTACTAATGGACCTTGTGTAAATGGTGTTTGTACAGATACATCCACAAATAGTACGTTTTTTTGTTCAGATACAGATAATGGAAGGAATTATTATGAAAAAGGAACTTGTTCAGATTCAACCGGAGAAGTATCTACTGATTATTGTGGCTCTAACAATTATATTACTGAATTTTCTTGTAATGAATATCAAAGTGGAAAATTTGATTGTTCGTCAATAAGTACAGATTGCCCAGACGGAAATATTTGTAATGATGGTGCTTGTACAAATAGTACATCCACAAACGATACAACAAATGATACATCCACAAATAGTACGTTTTTTTGTTCAGATACAGATAATGGAAGGAATTATTATGAAAAAGGAACTTGTTCAGATTCAACCGGAGAAGTATCTACTGATTATTGTGGCTCTAACAATTATATTACTGAATTTTCTTGTAATGAATATCAAAGTGGAAAATTTGATTGTTCGTCAATAAGTACAGATTGCCCAGACGGAAATATTTGTAATGATGGTGCTTGTGTAAGTGAAACTGCTACAAATGATACTATTGTGGAAGGTGGTGTAACTGCGTCTTGTCGAGGACCTGAAGGATGGTATTGTATAAATTATTCAATGAAAGCATATCAGCACGATGATCTTTATGATCCAGCTACGGATATAAGAAATGACGATTGTATTTTTACTGAATATACTTCTTGTGAATATGGTTGTGATGGTGGCGCTTGTCTAGAATCGCATTCTGGTTGTACCGATACAGATCCGCTAAGCGATCGATATGTTAAAGGATTGTGTACTGCTAAAACTGGAGGAACTGCGTGGGATTATTGTTATGATGATAATTGGGTACATGATTATGGTTGTCAACCAACGGGTTGGTGTACTCCAAGTGGTTATCAATGTCCTAATGGCTGTAATAATGGTATGTGTATTGAAGAAGAGGAAGAAGAACCTGTTGTAGCTAGTTGTGATTCAATTTCAGATGATGGTTTTTGTCCAAGTTTCTGTTCACCTGGCGTAGATGTTGATTGTTGTACTGATGAGGGATATTGCTGGTATGAGGGACATGGATGTTATACAAGTTGTACAATGGGCATCGGTAATGATTGTACATTGAATAGTGTGTGTAGTTCATCTGTTCCAGATGGATGTTGCCCTTCATGGTGTAGTGCTGGTGTAGATGCCGACTGTTGTACTAATAATGGTATGTGTGTTATAAATAAAACTGGATATCTTGGTTGTTATTCCTGTTAATTTTTCTTTTATTCTATTTTCAATATAAATCTATATATAGTAATTTATGGAGTTTCTAATTAGTAGCATAGGGGTGCTTATTAATGAAAAAACGTTTAATTGTATTTGTAACAATAGTATTTATTTTATTAGGTATTGGGTCAGTTCGCGCAGTAGATAATTTTAATCTTGCTGTAGAACAAACTCACCAAGAAACCTGTCCAACTGTATTTACAGTATATCAATTTACTGTAACAAATGTCGGCGATGAAGTTGACACATACACTGTTAGTAAATCTGGCAGTGCCGCCGCATGGGCGCTTAGTTCTCCACCAGGGTTTGTTTTAGAACCCGGAAATTCTCAGGCAATATTTGTTTATGTTACACCGAGTAAAGGTGCACAAACCGGTACATATTCACTTGATTTAGCAGTTACTGGCGGGAAAGCAGGAATTAAACAGTTAGAAGTAGTGCTGGATATTGATGAATGTCATGCTTTAGAAATTGATTCTCAAGAAACATCTCAAGAAATTTGTACAGGTGAATCTGCAAGTTATTCCTTTGTTGTTGAAAATAAAGGATATTGGAGTGAAAATGTACGTTTAAGTTTATCAGGTAGTGCTGCTCAATGGTCGAGTTTAAGTGAAGAATTTTTAAGACTTGAAAATGGTGAGTCTCAAATAATAAATATTTTTACAGAGCCTGAAGTTAATCAATTAGGTGATTTTGATTTAGCAGTTACGGCTAGATCTTTAGAAAGTAATGCTCTTGATAATAAAGAATTTGATTTGATTGTAAATGGTTGTTATGCCGTTGATTTATCTGCTAATGAAAATTTCGCATCATTTTGCGAGAATTCTGAAGTTAAAGTACCCCTAACTTTAAAAAATTCAGGAACAGCGCGTGATACCTATACAATTAATATTGAAGGTGTTCAATGGTCCGCAATGGATCAAACACAAGTAACCTTAGAAAGTGGTTCGCAAACAACTATTAACGCAATAATTTTTCCGGGATATGGTGTTCAAGGTAAATTCCCAATTACTGTAACTGCAAAATCTTTGAATGGTGATGCTTATGATTCCATTGATTTAACTGCGAATGTTATGAAATGTCATGAAGTATCTATGTCGATTACTGAAGAATCTGATGTTATTTGTCCAATAACTACTGAAAATTATGTAGTTGAAATTATGAATGTTGGAACAAAAACTGAAAGATTTGGATTATCTTTATCTGCTCCTTCTTGGGTATCTCTTGAAGCTAATAGTATTGAATTAGGACCTGCTCAATCAGGAAAGTTGAATCTTATAGCTAATCCTGATGCAAATGTTTTGGCTACAAAATATCCAATTGATGTTGAAGTTAAATCTTTGAGTGCTAGCGGCGTTAGTGCACGTGATTCAATGAATTTAGAAGTTTCATCTAGAGACTCCTGTTTTGGTGTGAGAACTACTGCTGAAAAAGATTCAATTAAAATTTCTTATGGTGAAGGAACACTCATGCCGATTGTTATTGAAAATATTGGTTCAGAAACCGAGTCGTTTTCATTAGATTTATCAGGTAATGGTGCCGCATTTGGGCAATTAAACCCAAGTTCAGTTATAATTAATGGCAACAGTGCAGAAACTGTTTATGTATATATAGCAATACCTGAAGAAACTGAACGAGATACATATTCTTTAATTGTTTCTGCTAGAGATAAATTAGGCGTTGTTTCAAGTTCCAGTACAATATATATTTCATTAACTGATGAACCAACTATAATTGAACAACCTGAACCGTTGGTAAGTGATGATTCTGAATTAGGTTTATTTGCTTCAATTAAAGCAGGATTTAATCGATTGACTGACAGTATAACTGGCGTATTTACAAAATCAGATTCTGCGGAATCTACTGAAGAACTACTTGAAGAATCTGAAGAAGAAACACCTATAGAATCTGAAGATTTCCCTGAAGAATTATTAGATGAAATACCTGAGGAATTATTAGATGAACTTGAAGAAGAAACTCCTGAAGAATTATTGGATGAATTACTTGAAGAATCTGAAGAAGAAACTCCTGAAGAATTATTAGAAGAAACAACGGAGAATGAAAAAAATATATTTTCATCAATTAATACTGAAAGTATTAAACAGAGTATTTATGAACATAGATACAAAGTTTTGTTAATTTTTGTAGTTATTCTTGTTTTAGTTGTTTTAATTGCTGGAAAAAGTGAAGATAAAAAAGGTAATAAGAAAAGTGCCTGGAAGCGATTTACCGATTGGTTAGAAGAAGAAGATGAAAATATTGAGGAAATTGAAATTATTGATGAAATCAAACCTAAGAAATCTCTGAAAACTAAGAAAGAACATAAAGGTATTTGGAAACGATTTACAAATTGGTTAGAGAAAGAAGATGAATTGGATATATTGTATAAAGATTCAAAACCCTCTAAGAAAAAAGTAGAAGTAACTAAACCTGCTAAAAAGAAAGGAAAAGGTGCTTGGAGTAAATTTACTGACTGGCTTGATGAAGAGGAAGAATTGATTAAACCAATTTCTAATAAAAAAGTAACAAATACAAAATCTTCTAAAAAGAATGAAAAAGTAACTAAACCTGCTAAAAAGAAAGGAAAAGGTGCTTGGAGTAAATTTACTGCTTGGCTTGATGAAGAGGAAGAAATTGAAAAGCCAAAAATTAAGAAAACTCTTGCAGTAACAAAGCCCGTTAAAAAATCAAAAACAAAAAGTAAGCCAAATAAAAAGAAGGAGAAAACTGGCTTAGATAAATTTAAAAAATGGTTAGATGAAGAGTAAGTTTTTCTTTTATATTTTTATACTTGTAAAATCTTGAGCAAGTATTGCATTTTTATATACGGATTTTGCTTCTTTAGCTAATTCTTTTGTGTCTTTGTATCTTTGGCTAAAATGTGTTATTATTAATTTTTTAGATTTAGATGATTTGGCTATTTTTGCTGCATCTTTGACTGTTAAATGACCCCTTTTACGTGCTTTCTCTTTTATTTTATTGGAAAAAGTACCTTCACAAACTAATAAATCTGAATTTTCTGAAAATTTAATAAGTTCTGGAAAAATATCTGTATCAAAAATAAATGTTAATTTTTTACCTACATCAATATAAGTGACATCAGCAGCTTTGATTTTTTTACCTTTGAGAGTTATATCTTTACCTTCTTGTAATTTTGATAAAACGGGTAAACCTTGAACACCTTCTTTTTTTACCCAATCTTTATTTAATCTAAATTTATCTTTTTCTTTAAGTGAATAAGCTAAGCAAGGAATTCTATGTTTAACAAAAAGAGCAGAGATTTCATAATCTTTTGTGTTTATAACAATATTAGATTTTCTAGTGTCAACCTCATGTATTGCTAATTTAAATGGCATGTTAATATGTAGTGCTTTAAACAAGTATTTTATTGAGTCTTTAGTTCCACCGGGACCAAATATTTCAAGCAAATCTGTTCTGTTATTCATTGCCATACTTTCTAATAGACCGGGTAAACCCAGTATATGATCACCATGCCAATGTGTAATAAATATTTTAGTAATTTTCATAGGATTTTCGCCAGCAATTCTTATTTGCCTTTGAGTACCTTCGCCACAATCAACTAGCATTGATTCAGGCCCATACCTCAATAAAATGGATGTGTGATTTCTATCTTTTGTTGGAAACGCACTTCCCGTACCAAGGAATGTAATTTTCATATAAATATTACTAATTTAGACTTAAAAACATGTCTATTTGTTATGAATTTAGTCTTTACTATACAGTTTTAACAATTATTTAAATAAGAGTAGTTCACTCTTATATAATGGGTGCCACAAATTTGTACCTAAAGGTGATAAATATTAAGAAAAAGAAGCTAATGTTGATGACAGTGTTACTTGTGGCGATTGGTTCACTTACAAGTGCAGCATATATTAATGGTGGAGCTGTGCTTTCCACACCAAAGACCCAGTGGGTTTCCCACACAGAATATTGGAGTGGCGATGACGTATCGACAATTGTTAGGTTAACTGATTATACCGGAGAACCTTTCAAAGATTTAGTTGGTTGTAGAGCAACAATTATGTATCCAGATAAAACAGTATTTGTTAGCGATGCTTCATTAGCCAAATCAACGGTTAGTGGTAATTGGTTTAGAACAGATATTGCTCCTGAAACACAAGGAACATACGAACAACAAGTAACTTGTACATATGGTGAAGGTGATACTATAACAACAGCACAATCCTTCCACATAAATCCTGCTTTGACTCGAATACAAAATATAAGTGCCGATGTTATTTCCCAAACCGCATTATTAACTAATGTATATTCGGAAATTACTGCACAGATTGGAGATACTAATGAGTCAGTTACAATAACAATTAATGAAGCAGAAATGTCAGTTACAGATTTAGTAAATACTGTTAATACAGACTTATCAGCACAAATGACACAATTAGGAGTAGATGTTGATACGGAATTAACAAATGTTCAGACTACATTGAGCGCAGACTTATTAGACACAAAAATAGATATTCAATCACAATTAGGTAATGTAGAAACGACGCTAAGCGATTTAGTTATATCTTTAAATAATGACCTAGAAGCATACCTCACAGTATATTTAGAAGATATCACAGATAGTTTGGATTTAGTGTATTCAGATACGCAATGGTTGGCTAGTAACGCAATGAACCAAGATAATGCTGCATCAATTGAAGAACGATTTAATACAGTTGATACCAATTTAGCATTAATTGAAAATTTTTGTAGTAATCAAGAAACAACTACATCAGGTCTTTGTACGGAAATATATGGTTTAAGATCTGTTGTTGACACAATGAGAACCGAGCAAACAATATATTACGAAGATGTGGATGTTACAACAACTAGTACGTGGGATTTCCTTAGTGGATCTGTGGCGAGTAGCTTAGATACATTATTAGGAACTACTGAAACAATTCAAACACAAACTACTGAGATTAATGAAACACTTACTGAAATGAGACAAGAACAAGTTGAAAAAATAACTATGCAAGTAATTTCATAAGATTGATTAAATTGCGATTAGTGAAACATCATTAACGGGAGTATTTTTCTCCCTTTTTTTTTAAATGCGTGCGTTGGAAAAATAATATGGAAAAAAGTCCGTTGAAAGAACATATTCGGAAAGTTTCTTCTAGTTTATCTACTCTCAATCAATCATACAAACTTCCATTAATTTTATTAGTTTTGATGCTACCCGTTACAGTTCTTGCAGGTGGTTATTGGTATTTTTCAGATTTGTCAGTTAATTTACAAATGGTTTCAGGTACAGAATATATTAGTGGTGAAGAAGGACAGATTATTGTTAGATTAACTGATAATGATGGTTCATCTATTGTTGGAGCATCTTGTAGAACTAATATATTATATCCAGATAAAGCATTTTTTATTTCTGATGCAGCTATGTTAAGCTCTACTGAAATTGGTAATTATTATTATAAATTTACACCTCCGTCTGAAACTGGAATTTATGAGTATACAATTAAATGTAATATTGTTCAAAATAGTAAAACAACTACCTCAACAGTATCTCATTCTTTCCATGTTTCACCGGCATTAATGCAATTAATTAGTGAATTGAATGCAACTAGAGCGCAATTAGAAAGTACTCGTGCTGAATTAATTGGATATATGGGCGATATTAATGAGTCAATTGAACATACTGTTGAATCTAAAATTAATGAAGAAGCAGAAGAGCGTAATCAACGTATGGCGGATTGGGCACAATCAATGAATAATATTTTTTCAGAACCAATATAATATTTTTTAGTAGTTTTCGTTACTTTTTTAAAGTGTTTTTTAGAGTATATATTGGAGGCAGAACCCTTAGTGTCTATAGCCGGAAGGTGGTAGGCGAGAAGTTCTGAATTAATATGCCGAAAAAAAGTAATGAAACAAAGAAAATTTCAAAAATTAAAAAAAGTGCTGATGCAAAAGCTCAAAGTAAAGCAGTAGCCGATGCTGTAAAAGAAATAAAAATTAGTGGACCTGTTAGATGTAAATTAATTGGTGATAAAGTCATGGTTGAAGAAGATTATGAATTATTTCTTCCATTTTATGACCGCTCAAGTTTTGGAGAAATTCATGGAGTAAAACAAAAACGAATTGAATTAGGTCTTTCTGAAAGCTTGTATTTAATGGAGCGTAATAAAATTACTGTTTTTAATGGTAAAAAACAATTAGATTTAGAAGGTTTCGTTAAGCTTGCACAAAAATCTGAAAAGAATTTTTGGACGCGTTATAGAGTTTATAGAGAACTTAGAACTAGAGGGTATACACTTAAAACTGCTTTAAAATTTGGGGCAGATTTTAGAGTATATCGTAGAGGTGTTAAACCGGGTGAAGATCATGCAAAGTGGGTGCTTTTTTGTGCTGACGAAAATGCAGGTTTAACTTGGAGACAGTTTTCAGCTATGAATCGCGTTGCGCATTCAACAAGAAAGCATTTACTTGTAGGTGTAGTTGATGATGAGGGCGATGTTACGTATTATGAAATTCGTTGGAAGAAACCTTAATTAATTAATTAAATTTATTTAGTTTAGTTAATTTTTTAAATATACTTCTTAATAGTACTATATGCAACGAGTATCTATTTGTAGTCCTATTGAACGAGATAGTATATCAGATATACTTGATTTTAAAGGCGAAGTTATTGGTATTATTTTTCAAGATTTATATTTTCGTTGCAAGCATTATTTAGCAGCAGCAGGGCAACTAAAAGATGTAAAAGTAGTTAGTATTTGCCCAGATGATTCACAAAAAGATGATGCTCGATTAGATGTATATTTATTAAATCGACGTACTTTTCGTATGAATCGTAGAGATCCTTTTGCTTGTAGGTCCGCAATTGGCCATATAAGTGCATCTAGCCACACAGTTGTTTCAGCACAAGATTCTGCTATGTTAATATATCGACTATATTATGAAATTGATGATTTTTTAAAAAGAGTAAACAAAAACTTACCAAATAATAATAAACTTGTTCAAGAGGGCAGAGATATTTTTGAAAATCTTGTTTATAATTTATAGAATTTTGAAATTAAGTTAAATTTTTTCCTAAACTTTAAATATGTGTTAAGCTACGGTTTTAATGCAAATAAATAAATTATTTCAGAAAAGAAAAATATCTCAAAAAGCACGAAGAACTTTATCTAAAGAACTTATTGCAGGTATAGGTGTTTTTGTGTTACTTATGTTTTTTGTTGTTATTGGTATGGCTGATTCTAACGGTATTACTGGTTTTTCTGTTTTAGCAGATATTTCAGATGCAGTAGATAATTTGGATTTTGAAAGCGCACTGTTAACTGAAGAGACAGAAGCAACAAATACTCCACCTGAAAGTTGTGGAGAGCACTGCGGTCTCGGGAATGTACCGATACGTGTTGCAGAGGGTCCAAAAATACCTTTAGAAACACAAGAAGAACGAACAACACTATTTCAAATTTCTAATCCTGCTCATGGTGCAACAGTAAATAGTATTGGTGAGCTTACAGTAACTGCAACAAGATCAATTATTGCTGGATCTTATATCAAGTTGTACAAAGATAATGAAAATACACAAGTTGATAGAGGTTACACAAGTATTGACGGAATAGTTATGACTACAGCTTCATTAACGCAAGAACCGGGAAAATATAAGGCTGAATATAAAATTGCGACTGATGACGGTGTTGT
>CAZGVA010000010.1:0-7949 GCA_964528765.1 Candidatus Woesearchaeota archaeon
TTTAAATATACTCTGTGCATAAACATTTACACCACCATTATCTCTGGCAAGTTCAGCTAAAGTCTTATCTAAACTAATAGTACTTTCAGAAATATCAAATATTTCGTCTGCCACTGAGTCAGATCTACCGGTTAGCCAAGTAAAATGAATTCTGTATGAATTGCTGCCTGTTTTCTCAACAATTTTACCTTTACTACCGGGTTTAGATAAACCATATTGAGAAGCACGTTCATTCATTATAATTTCATCGCCTATCCTAAATATCTGTAATCTGGAGAGTAACTCACTATCAGCGCTACCTTCCAGTAGTTCAGTTTCATTAATTTTTTTTACAAGTTCACTTTCTAAATCTTTTTTGATACTCGCAATATCCGCTACTGGCTCAGTTAAAGTATAATTAATTTTAAAATCATCAATTAAAGATTGAATAGTTTCTTTAAGAATACCAATTTCTTTGGTTTCCAAGTCCTGTGCTTTCCAATCTTGATATTCAGCATCTTCTTCTAATAATTCTCCCATTATTGGATCAATTAAATTTATTTTTATTTTTTCTGCAAAATGTGCTGGTGTTTCATAACTGCGGTCACCAAATTTGCTCAAAACTTCAAACAATTTTGCTTTATTGAATTTACCAAAAAAAACTTGCATTTCTTCATCTCTTTCTTCATTAGTATCACCATCTATTTTCATCATATTACACTCCTACTTATATCTTTAATCGCATTAACAGCCGTATCTAAATCTGCTAAATTTGTATAAATATATCCACTTATTCTCAAAGTTGCTTCAACATCTAAATCTTTATGCGCAATTGAAGCACAATGATTACCACTTCGCGATTCAACAAAACCATATTTCGATCGATTGATTTCTCGTGAAACATCATGTGGGTCTAATCCACCAATATTCATTGAAATTAAAGGTGACCGTAATCTTGCATCCAAAGGACCATAAATCGTTACCTCGGGGATTTCTGATAAAATATTAAGTGTTGGTTGCATAATTTGTTCCTCATGCAAAGTAATATTTTGCATAGCGTTTCTTACAGATTTTTGAGTAAATTTTAGTCTTTCACTTGGATCCTGCATAATCTCTGCGATTTCTGGGTGATTAGTTAAAAATTCCATACATGCTTGCTGATCAGTATTCGTTGAATTATAGGGTATTTCACTAAATTGTATTTTTGGATCATCACATCTTCCCGTATACATTAAAATATTAGTTAAAATTTGTTTACCGCGTAAATCTTTTTGTTCATCTACTGAAGCCGACTCATCATATATATGACCTAATCCTGCATTAATCAAAAAAGATGTTCCAAAACCAGACCCAATTGTTTCCAAAATATTAGGTGTTCCAATCATAAATTTCCAAGGTAAATTTTTAAACTTAATTTTATCACGAGATACTTCTTCAACATGATCTCCGCCATGAGCAAAAGGTGCTAAAGTTTCACCAATTTCTTGTCGAATAAACAACCCACCTAAACCTTGTGCTGAACTCATCTTATGATACGACCAAACTAAAAAATCCAAATCTGATGCTTGTACGTCAACAAATGTACTTGGAACTAATTGCGCACCATCTACTAAAATATACGCTCCTTCTCTTCCATTTGGTTGTGTATATCCACCTTGGTGTGCAATTTTGGCTAATTCATTAATATTTGTTTTGGTGCCCATAAAATTAGATGCACCAGTTACTGTAAGTAACTTAGTGCGTTCATCAACAAAATCTTTTAATTGTGAAATATCCAACTCACCCGTTTTATGATCAAAATCAACAATTCTTAACTCAATATTTCTACCATATTGAGCAAGTTCGGGTATAAGTCCTGCTTTCCAAGATACGAAATTAGCATTATGTTCTAAAGCAGTTGTTACAATATTATCTCCATCTTTAAATTCTGGACGCAATGAGTTTTTGACACAATTTATCACATCCGTCGTACCTTGACCCATAACAATTTCTTTAATAGATCTAGCATTAATCAAATTTGCAGCTACCGTAAATCCTGCTTCATAAGCAAGAGTTGTAATATTTGATGCCGAATATTTACCACGATGAACATTAGCATAAAAACGTGAAGATTTAGATTTATAATCCAATAGTGGCTGAGGTATTTGCGTAGATGCCGTAGCATCTAAAATAATCCGATCTTCACTAAATGCAGGAAAATGTGACCTAATCGCTGATGTATTTAACATACTCTTAACGCGGAGTAACATTATTAAATGCTTCGAAATCACTTTTAAAAAAGAAAAGAATTTAGCAGAACAAGCAAGACAATTTATAGAAAATGTTGAGATTAGATAGTCAAAAAAGGTGTAACTGAACTCACCGTAAATATTAAATCATTTAAGTATTTATTTGAATTATGTTCTAATTCCAACAATTTATCCGTAGCTTCAGTTACTTTATCTACCAAAGTTTTTGCTAATTTGGGCGTTTCATTTCTTGAAAATTTTTGGAAAGCATTAATTTTAGTTGGAAATGTAACTAATGCGCGATATGCAAACATCGCAGGAAGCAATGCTAAAGATTTTTTAACTGAGCGAAGTTCTTTTTTCTTAGCAGCAAGTCCAAGCATTACAAAATTATAAACAGTATCAAAAACAGCTAATTGTTCCAAAGACTCTGTATTATTATTTACCAAAGCATCATAAGTTAAATAAACAAATGCAGGCGTTAATCCCCAAACATATGCTTCATATGCTGTTGTATGTGCAAGTCTATGCTTACCAACTTCATTTGGATGATCTCTAAACACACCATCTAATAAGCCTAAAAACTGATTTCCATAAAATTTTCTTTCTTCTAAATATGTTTCAAGAGCACCAAGTTCCCATCGAGTTCTTTGCTTAAACAATAATTTATAAGATGTGGGAACCTCCGTTTCAAAAGTAATTTTATCGGAATAAGTTACAGAATAACCACCATCTAAATGCATAATCTTTGCAGTAGTCTCAAAATCATCACCATTGTGTTTTCCAGTATGCAAACTTAATGCCTCTTGCAAAACCCATCGATTAAATATTCCGCCAGCTCCAGCAACACAACGAATTTTAGAATCTTGTTTCTCAACACCCAATTTTTCGCTAGTAGTATAACCTGCCCAAACTCGGCTATGCGCGTAATCAACATCTTGTAAAACTTGATAAACTTGAGCAATACGATATTTAATTTTATCTCTCAAAGTAACAGTATTATTAAAATCAGCTCGCTTAATTTCCGAAGGAATTACTTTAAGTGCAGTACCTGCGTGTCCATTTTCTTCAAGCATATCAATAACAGATGTAATATTTTCTGGATTTTTCAATGCAGTATCATCATCAGTTGATAAAACATAATCAATATAGTTTGGAAGATTTTTCACAACTTTTTCAATTGCTTTAACTTTTTTTCCATTTTCAGTCATAAACATAATATTAAGTTTAGACTGAGCATTATTTTCTTGATAATATTTAAGCCATTCTTGAGAACCATCTGTTGAAAAATCGTCAATTAAATACACATTATATCCTTCTTGAGCCAGTTTTTCTAATCTTTTAACTGTTTTAGAAATACCTTGAACACCATTTTGCGCAATACGTTGATACATCGGCGTAACTATTGCAGTTCTTTCGATATTACTCAGATTAGCCATAGTTGATATACTCATTTCACTAATGAGTAAAAAATACGGTTTAAAAATCTTCTGATTACTAAATCTGCCCGTTTAATTTCTAAATTCATCAAGAATATTAAACGCATGCAACTGAACGATAAAGTTTACCTTGAGCAAAAGAATATTTTAATAAATTAATTAAACCAGGATTTCTCGCATTTTCTGGCAGTACATACTCACGATCAAGTTGTGTTGCAATCTCTCTAGATCTGGTTGTTTGACCTGAATATCGTATAGCGCCACAGTCAACTAGCAGTTTTACAATAACACTACTGGGACTATATGATAAACTATCTTTACCAACAATCTCCGCCACATCAGATAATGTATAAGAATTACCTTTTTCAAATAATGTCATAACTGAGCGCACATGTTTGCAAACCTTACGAAACTTTGGGTCGTTTTTCTCCAATCGCATTATTTCAGATTCTAGATTGGCCGGTAGCGGATTTTCAGGTACTCTCGACTTTCTGTTGAATAGTGACATATTACTACTCTATGTAGTTCATTTATAAAGGTTACTATTGCGTTTATGTTAAAAACGTTGCACAAAAGCATTATAAATACTAAAAAACACAGTAAATTGTGATGAAAAACACAGCTAAAACACATCAAAGAAATCTTTCTAGCTGTGCAAATCCCTACGAATTTTCTAGGTGATTCTCCCTATTGTTCGCAACTTATGCTTACTAGTTAAACTTAGTAAAATTCAGCAACAGCTAATTTCTGAAATTTCTCAAACAAATAAAAATACCACGCAGTTTGCAGTATTTTTCAGCAAAGAACACAATACGCCTCTTTCCACAATTTGGTTTAATCTTCGAAAATTACGTGATTCGGAATTAGTTAAATTCAATTCTCAAATAATTCTTACACAATTAGGTAAATTATTATCTTCCTCAGGTAGCTCAATGGTGGAGCAGGCGGTTGTAGCCCGCAAGGTTGGCAGTTCGAATCTGTCTCTGAGGACTTCTTTAACTAAAATGCAACAATTCAAACTTGCAATCCGGAAAAATGACGAAATTATGGGAGAAATATTAAATAAGAGAACGGAGTAAATATATTATGGATAAATTCGAATTAATAAAACGAAATACGCAAGAAATTGTATCAGAAACAGAACTTAAAACTTTACTCAAAAATAAAAAAAATCCAAATATATACATTGGATATGCACCAACTGGACGAATTCATATTGGATACCTTTTCCCACTAAGCAAGATTGTTGACTTTCAAAAAGCTGGGTTAAATATCACGATTTTAATTGCAGATTTGCATGCTTACTTAGATGACCGAAAAGCACCTTGGGATTTATTAAAATGGCGGTCTGAATATTACAAAGCAATTGTTAAGAGCTCAATCAAAGCACTTGGCGGAGATACAAACAAAATCAAATTTATTCTAGGTTCAACATACCAACTCAAACCGGATTATTTTACTCCGCTTTTGCAAATGGCGGGCATGGTGACGCTTGCAAGATGCAAGAGAGCTGCATCAGAAGTTGTTCGATTTGGAAATGAACCAAAACTTGGAGGGTTCTTTTATCCACTAATGCAAACTCAAGATATTGTTTCGCTAAAAGCAGATATTGCTTTTGGCGGAGTTGACCAAAGAGGCATTTACATGCTTTCTCGAGAAGTTTTACCTGAGTTTGGACTAAAAAAACCTACAATAATTTTTACTCCACTTTTACCTGGATTATCTGGTGGAAAAATGTCTGCATCAGTTCCTGAATCAAAAATTGACTTACTTGACGAACCAAACATTCTCAAAAAGAAAATTGGAAAAGCGTTTTGCCCTGCTGGAAAAATTGAAGGAAATGGTGTTCTTGCTTTTTTCGAATCTGTAATTTTTCCTGCTCTTGAAAGAAAAGAAAAAATATTAGTTATTGAACGACCTGAAAAATTCGGCGGGAACTTAGAATTCAAAACATATACTGAATTAGAAAATGCTTACAAAAAAGGCTTGCATCCAATGGATGTAAAAAATGCAATGACAAATATTCTTACCGAAATGCTAGCGCCAGTTAGAAAAGAATTTGATAAAAAGAAAGACCTTCTCAAGAAAGCATACAATTAGCTAATCTTATATATTTCTCTTACTTTGTAATCTATGCTAGGTATAAAGAAAGCTATTGAGAAACATGCACTTGCTAATGCAGTTGGACACAAAGGAAGAGCAAATCCTGGTGCAGTTGTTGGCAAGATAATTGCTGAATTTCCAAAAGCTAAATCTCAGATGCAGAAAATTATGCCTCAAATTTCAAAAGTTACTGCAGATATAAATAAGCTTTCTCCAGAAAAGCAAACAACTAGCTTAAAGAAAATCTGGCCAGAGTTCTTCAATCGGGAGAAAAAAGAAAAAGGCCTTTCAGATCTGCCTGGTGCAGTTATGGGTAAAGTTGTCACTAGAATACCTCCGGGACCAAGTAAATATATGACTGCAGGTCATGCTCTCTCATTCTTAATCAACTACATATACGCACAGAAATACAAAGGAAAAAGTGTGTTACGTTTTGAAGATACAAATCCCGATAAAGATAATCAAGAAGCAGTTAATTCATTTAATGATGGAATCCTTAGGTTTTTGGAGATTAAACCTTCAAAAACTGTATTTGTTAGCGATGATATTCCAAAAATATACCAGGAACTAGAAAAATTAATGAACAAAAAACAAGCATATGTCTGCTCGTGTTCAGCAGATAAAATCTCAAAACTTCGAAGGAAAAAGCAAGCATGTGAGCATCGAAATCAAGATATTGAAACAAACAAAACATTCTGGCAACAAATGCTTGCAGGAAAAGCAGATAGTTATGTAATTAGACTTATCGGAAAAATGGATGCTAACAATGCTACTCTTCGAGATCCAGTTCTAGCAAGAATAAATAAAACACCACACTATAGACAAAAAACAAAATACTGCGTTTGGCCAGCATATGATATAACTGCTACATGTGAAGATGAATGGTGTGGCATAACGCATGTAATGAGAAGTAATGAATTTGGACTTGAAAGAATCGAACTTCAAAAGTATATTTCGAAAATTCTTGGATTTAAAGAAAAAATTTACATTCAATATGGTCGGTTTAATATATCTGGCTTAGAAAAAGCTTCAGGAAGAATAATTCGAAAAATAGTTGAAAGTGGTTCAAACTGGGATGATCCAAGATTACCTACTTTGCTTGCACTTGAAAGACGCGGATTTGTTAAAGAAACATTCTATGAACTAGCTAAACAAGTTGGTTTATCTAAAACTCCAACTAAAATTGATGAAAAAACACTTGCTACAATCAATAGAAAATTTATTGATCCAATTGCAAATAGATATTTTTTCTTAGAAAAACCAACTAAAATTCATATTGACCATCCACCTAAAATAAAAGAAATACATCTAAATATTCACCCAGATAAAACTGAAAAACGAGTCATTAAACCAACTAACGGCTTATTTATTGAATATAAAGATTTAACAAATAACCTCAAAAAAGAAGTCAGACTAAAAGGGTTTTGCAATATACAAATACCTGCTCAACCAGGTATATTACATAAAAATGTGCTATGTAGCGGTTCTGCACATAAGCAAGGTTTACAAGTTATTCAATGGGTTTCAAAAAATGGGATAAAAACGGATATTTTAATGACTAATGGCAAAATAATTCACGGACTGGCTGAAAAAAACTGCGAAAAACTAAACATTGGTGAACTAGTTCAATTTGAACGTTTTGGTTTCTGTAAATTGGATAAAAAAGAAAAAACTAAGCTAACATTTGTTTGGGGCCATATATAATTTAGAATTTTTACTGCGAAATATTTTCCTAGCGGAAAAGCTTATAAATCAACTAAAACACGCTAAACTAGGTGATATTAATGACAAATGTCGAAGTACCAAAAGAACTTGTGGAAAGAATTTACAAGTTAATCGAAAGTGTGAAAGTAGATGGAAAACTACGAAAGGGTACTAATGAAGCTACAAAATCAGTTGAGAAAAATGAAGCTCAATTAATAATCTCTGCTGAAGACACAACACCTAAAGAAATAATTATGCATTTACCAATCATATGTGAAAAAAAGCAGATTCCTTTCGTTTATATTCCATCAAAGTCCGAATTAGGGGCTGCAGCTGGTTTGCCTATATCAACTAGCGCAATTGCAATTGTTAATCCAGGAGACGCAAAAAAACAACTTCTAACTGTTCTTAAAGATCTTGAACATTTAAAGAAAGCTGAAGAAAAAGGTTCATCTGAAGTTAAAGCAGATAAAGTTGAAGAAAAACCTAAAGAAGA